>CALAVF010000266.1 GCA_937892315.1 uncultured Prevotellaceae bacterium
AGTACAAGATTGCGGGCGAAACGCTCTACATCTATGCCCCGCTGGCTAACCGACTGGGTCTCAACTCGATTAAGACGGAGTTGGAAGATTTGAGTTTCAAGTTTGAGCATCCCGACGAGTACACCGCCATCGAGAAAAAACTGGAGGCGACGAAGGCAGAGCGTGATACCGTTTTTCAGGAGTTTGCGGCTCCTATCCGTGCCCAGTTGGATGGACTTGGCATCAATTATGAAATCAAGCAGCGTGTCAAGTCGCCATATTCCATCTGGCGAAAGATGCAGACCAAACACATCCCGTTCGAGGAAATCTACGACATTCTGGCGGTTCGTATCATTTTCGACCCTGTTGACATCGACACCGAACTGAACGATTGCTTCGACATCTATGTGAAACTCTGCAAAATTTATACCTCTCACCCCGACCGCACACGCGATTGGGTCAGCCATCCGAAAGCCAATGGCTATCAGGCACTTCATGTCACACTCATGTCCAAACAGGGCGAGTGGATTGAGGTGCAGATTCGCTCCCGACGCATGGACGACATTGCAGAGAAGGGTTTTGCAGCCCATTGGAAATATAAGGATGGCGACAAGACAGAAAGTGCGTCCGAACTGGAACTGGACAAGTGGCTTGCCACCATCAAGGAGATTCTCGACGACCCCCAGCCCGATGCGATGGACTTTCTCGACACCATCAAACTTAACCTTTTCGCATCCGAGATTTTCGTCTTCACACCGAAGGGTGAGATACGTACCATGCCGGCAGGCAGTACTACGCTCGACTTTGCCTTCAGCATCCACACCTTCGTGGGCAGCCATTGTATCGGTGCCAAGGTCAACCACAAACTCGTGCCCATCACTTACAAGTTGAACAGTGGCGACCAGGTGGAGATTCTGACCTCCAAGTCTGTGCATCCGACCCGTGCGTGGTTGAACATCGCCACTACAGCCAAAGCCACCACCAAGATTCTCTCCATCCTTCGCAAAGAGGAGCGTGAGTCACGCAAGAAGGGCGAGGAAATGCTGGACGAGTTCTTGAAGCAGAACGACATCGAGAAGAACACCCTCGTGGTCGATAAACTGTGCAGTTTGCACGACTTCGGCAAGCCCGATGCACTCTATGTGGCGATAGGCGATGGAACCATCAAACTGTCGCAGGACGACATCAACGTGCTGAAGGAAAAGGACGAAGAGGGTGGCTGGAAAAAACTCTTCTCGTTTGGCAAGAAGACAAACAAGCAGGCGAAGAAAAAGGAGAAAGAGAAGGTGGGCAAAGACTTTGACCGCAAGAAGATTCTCTCCCTGACGGAGGACTCTGTGCAGAACAAATACACCCTGTGCGAGAATTGCAAGCCGATTCCGGGCGATTCCGTCATGGGCTACATCGACGACGACAACCACATTGTCATCCACAAGTTGCAGTGCTCTTTGGCTGAGCGGTTGAAAGCCAACCACGGCAACCGCGTCTTGGGTGCCAAGTGGGAGATGAACCGCCTCATCATTTTCCCTGTGTCCATCCACGTGAAGGGTTTCGACAAGTTGGGGCTGTTGCACGAAATGACGCAGGTCATTTCGCAGTTGCACGGGGTCAACATCCGCAAACTCGAGGTGGAGTGCGACAATGGCATCTTCGAGTGCCACTTCCAGATGTACGTTCACGACACCAAGGAGGTGAACGATATTCTTGCCAGCCTTCGGGAAATTCCCGACGTAAAAGAAGCCGCTCGTGTGTAGTGGCGTGAAATGGAAACCGCCGTTGGCATAAGGGAAGCCCCCGTTTGTTTCCCCCCTCGATAGTATGAAGAATAGCCCCGAAAGGTTTGAACAGGCCTTTCGGGGCTTTCTCTTTTGGCTTTCTTCCGCCTCTCCAATGCCCTTTTGCTGCAGACGTTCTTAAAACTAAACTTAGATTTTATAAAATCCAACTTAAATTTTATAAAATTG
>CALAVF010000267.1 GCA_937892315.1 uncultured Prevotellaceae bacterium
CGACAGGCTCTCTACACACGCCACCTGGTGAAGACCTACGGCAAACGCACCGTGGTCAGCGACGTGTCGTTCAATGTGCGTCAAGGCGAAATCGTGGGATTGCTGGGGCCTAACGGTGCCGGAAAGACCACGAGCTTCTACATGACCACGGGATTGGTAGTGCCCAACGGCGGTAAAGTGTTCATCAACGACACGGAAATCACCAACGACCCCGTCTCGACACGCGCCCAAAAGGGTGTGGGCTATCTGGCACAGGAGGCCAGTGTGTTTCGCACCATGAGCGTGGAGGACAACCTGATGACGGTGCTGGAGATGAAGTACAAGTCGATTGAGGAACAACACGAGCGACTGGAGAGTCTGTTGGCAGAATTTCGCTTGCAGAAGGTGCGCAAGAACCGTGGCAACCAGCTGTCGGGCGGTGAGCGCCGCCGCTGCGAAATAGCCCGTTGCCTGGCCATCGACCCGAAGTTCATCATGCTCGACGAACCCTTTGCCGGTGTTGACCCCATCGCCGTGGAGGACATCCAGTACATTGTGTGGAAACTGAAAGACCGAAACATCGGCATCCTCATTACCGACCACAACGTGCAGGAAACGCTCTGTATCACAGACCGTGCCTACCTGCTCTTCGAGGGACGCATCCTCTTCAAAGGCACTCCGCAGGAACTGGCAAACAACACCATTGTGAAAGAGAAATACCTCGGCAGCAACTTTGTCCTCCGTCCGAAGAACTTCCAGATGATTGAGGAAAAGAAACTGAAAGAAGCCGAAGAAAACTAAAAATACACATTATTTATTATACATGACAGAAACCGAAAAGTTAGTACAGGCTTGCATTGCAGGCATCCAAGAAAAGAAGGGAAGAAAAATCCGAGTCGTCAATCTCGAAGGCATCGACGACACCATCACTAAATACCTCGTCATTGGCGAAGGCAACTCGCCCAGTCAGGTGTCGGCCTTGACCGAATCGGTACGTGAATTTGCTCGCAAACAGGCAAATGCACGTCCATCAGCAGTGGATGGCACTCGCAACAACCTGTGGGTGGCACTCGACTATATTGACGTGGTGGTTCACCTCTTCGTGCCTGACGCTCGTGAGTTTTACGATGTTGACAACCTCTGGGAAGACGCTGAAATCACGGACATTCCAGATTTAGATTAACCCTCTACAATATACGGTTGCAAAACCTTTTGCAAACCTTATTGACGAACTGAATGGAAACGACTGAAAACAAGAATACGAACAACCGGATGCAAAAGCCAAGATTCAACTTCACATGGCTTTATCTGCTCCTCATCGGAGGACTTGCATACATGATTTTAACGCGTCACGACGTATCTGCATCCAGAACGGTAGATTACACCACTTTCAAAGAACTGGTGACCAACGGATATGTGTCGGACGTGAAGGTCAACAAAGACCAATACATTTTGACGCTTGGGATTGATGCCAAATACAACAAACAGGTGTTTGGCACCGTTCAAAAGGACAAATCGCCCAATCGTATCAAAGTCGAATTTGGCTCCATCGACAATCTGGAGACTTTTCTCGACGAGCAGACGGAAGCAGGAAACTTCAACGGAAAGATCACCTATGAACGCGAAAATGACTTCATCAGCAATCTGTTCTGGAATCTTGCACCGCTATTGATTATCATCTTCATTTGGTTGTTCCTCATGCGAGGCATGGGCGGCGGCATCATGGGAGGTGCTTCCAGCATTTTCTCTGTGGGGCGTTCGAAGGCACAACTCTTTGACAAAGACGACAAAAACACGCCTCAAATTACCTTCAAGGATGTGGCAGGCCAGGCAGGAGCCAAGCAGGAAGTTCAAGAAATTGTGGATTTTCTGAAGAAGCCCGAGAAGTACACCAATCTGGGTGGCAAGATTCCGAAAGGAGCCTTGTTGGTAGGTCCCCCAGGAACAGGTAAGACATTGCTTGCCAAGGCTGTAGCAGGCGAAGCAGGCGTGCCATTTTTCTCTTTGTCGGGCTCTGAATTTGTCGAGATGTTTGTGGGCGTGGGTGCCAGCCGTGTACGCGACCTTTTCCAACAGGCAAAGGCAAAAGCCCCCTGCATCATCTTCATCGACGAAATTGATGCCATCGGACGTGCTCGCAGTAAGACTGCCGCCATGGGTGGCAACGACGAGCGTGAAAGCACCCTGAACCAACTCTTGACAGAGATGGACGGCTTCGGCACCAACAGCGGTATCATCATCATGGCTGCCACCAACCGTGCCGACATCCTCGATGGGGCATTGCTCCGTGCAGGACGTTTCGACCGTCAGATTCACGTGGACCTTCCCGACCTGAGCGAACGTAAAGAAATCTTCATGGTGCATCTGAAGCCTCTCAAGATAGACGAAACCGTCGATGTGGCACAGTTGGCACGTCAGACACCCGGATTCTCAGGCGCAGACATCGCTAATGTCTGCAACGAGGCAGCCCTCATTGCCGCCCGCAACAACAAGGAATGGGTGGACAAGCAGTGCTTCCTTGATGCCGTTGACCGCATCATCGGAGGTTTGGAGAAGAAGACCAAACTGCTCACGGTTAACGAGAAGAAGACCATTGCCCTCCACGAAGCGGGTCATGCCACCATCTCCTGGTTCCTCGAATATGCCAACCCACTTGTGAAAGTGACCATCGTGCCACGCGGACAGGCTTTAGGTGCCGCATGGTATATGCCTGAAGAACGTCAAATCTCCACGAAAGAGGAAATTCTTGACGAAATCTGTGCCACCCTGGGTGGACGTGCTGCAGAGGAACTGTGTGTCGGCCGCATCTCTACAGGTGCCATGAACGACCTCGAGAAAGTGACCAAACGTGCCTATGGCATGATTGCCTACGCAGGTATGGGTGAAAAACTGCCCAACCTCTGCTACTACGATAACCAGGAATATCAATTCAGCAAGCCTTACAGCGACAAGACCGCCGAGACCATCGATGAGGAAGTTCGCAAACTGATTGCCACAGAATATGAACGGGCAAAGCGTGTCCTCACCGAGCACAAAAAGGGACATGCACAATTGGCACAATTGCTGGTTGAGCGTGAAGTCATCTTTGCCGAAGACCTTGAAAACATCTTTGGCAAGCGCCCTTGGACATCACGAACGGACGAAATTTTGGCAGCCAATGCCGAGAATGAGGAAGAAGAAGAGGACAAGCAGCCAGATACGACTGACCATAAGAAGGAAAACGAAGAGTTTATCCGCCAGAAAATCGTACAGGCTGTGTTGGAAAAGGCTGAAAAAGCAGAAAAGGCAAAGCAAGCAGAATCTGATAAACCCAAAGAAAAGTGAAAAATCTCATTATCCGCACCATCACAGGCATTCTCTTCGTCGTTGTCCTCGTTGGCGGCATCGTATGGAATCCCTACTCTCTCCTTCTACTCTTCACCGCCATCACAGCCTTGACGGTGTGGGAGTTCACCACCATCATCAACCACAACATGCATCTGCATGTCAACCGCTTCATCACAACGGTGGCTGCATCCTACCTGTTTGTGGCGGTGTGGGCGTTCAACACCAACATCATGGGTTCCGAGGTCTTCATTCCCTACCTCATCTCCATCATCTATCTGTTGGTGTCAGAAATTTACTTCGACCGCTCTGACACCATCCAGAACTGGGCAATGGCGCTGATGGCACAATTGTACATCGCCCTGCCGTTCGCCTCGTTTAACACTTTGTGTTTTATCAGCACCCCTGCTGGCGTGAGTTACTACTTTTGGTATGCCCTGTCAGTGTTCATTTTCCTGTGGGCAAACGATTCTGGGGCTTACCTCATCGGCTCATGGCTTGGCAAACATCGACTTTTCCCACGCATCTCGCCCAAGAAGTCTTGGGAGGGCAGCATCGGAGGAGGCGTCGTGGCAATCATTGCCTCTCAAGTCCTTGCCACTTTCATCCCGTTTGCAGAAAATCTGACACCTACACTCAGCCGCCTGCTGTGGGCTGGATTGGCTGTGCTCACGGTCATCTTTGGCACATGGGGCGACCTTGTAGAATCGCTCCTCAAACGCAAATTAGGCATCAAGGATTCTGGCAACATCCTGCCAGGACACGGGGGAATGCTCGACCGTTTCGACAGTTCCCTGCTTGCCATCCCTGCTGCCGTCATCTACATCTACACCATCATGTTGAATATCATACAATAAAATAGTTTGAAGTGGCTCGCCACTTTTTGTAACCGTAATAACAACCTCTTAAACAAAACTAACTATGACTGAAATTCAGAACCCCACTGAGGAACCTGTAGTAGAACCTACAGTTGAAACTGCAACTGCACCTGTTCAGGAAACAGTGCCAGCAGCCGAAGAGCCAGCAGCACCCGCTGTTGAAGAAGAGATCGGAAGAGCGTCGTGT
>CALAVF010000268.1 GCA_937892315.1 uncultured Prevotellaceae bacterium
TATAACAGCTTTCAATCACTTGTGAAGTAGAAAATGAAATCCAGAAGCTTTGAAGACAGTTCCTACCTCTTTGCATCATTGGAAGACACCATCGAGAAATATGAGCATCCTTGGTGGAAAAGGATATTTGGATAACTTTTCTTTTTCATTGTATTTTAAGGTTAATAAAAAGTTAGTAAGACGAGAGTGACCATCCGTGAGGACAGCCACTCTTTTTTTATATTCATTTGTTTTCACGATTTTCACTTTTAACTGGCAGGTTCAAGACAATGCAGGGTAATAGTGCCCATCGCAAAACTATCGTTGCCTCGTTTCAGTTTCATTATCGTTGGCTTGTATTCGTTCAGACAGACACAATGCACGGATTTGTCGCCCATGTAGTTTGACTTTATCCAAACATCGGTCTTTGTCATGTAGTTTACAAACAGGTCATGCTGTGTCTGCACGTTAATGGTTGTGGATGCGTATTTCTGCTTGACAAGAAAAGTTACCTCAATATCCACGTTTTCCCTTAATATCTGAATCGGGTCTGTATCGTTTTCCATCACGATTTCCATATCCTCCGTTTCATCGTACATCCAGTCTTGTGTGAAAACATTTTTTGCTTTTCCTTTAGCACCCATTCCGTCCACCTTTAGTATGCGGACACCTTGGAACATTGTAGTTACATCTGCAAAAGTTCCATTTTCCGTATTCTTCAAGAAATACGCTTGTTTCAAATCTTGTATCATAACCGAATCTCCTTTCTGAATTCATTAACCTTACCTAAACAATACTTGCCTTTACTTACTTTGCATTTGTCGCTGTACTTGTACACCACCACCACGCTTTCCTCGTCCAAATCCTCTACCGTTATTTCGCTTTCGTCAAACAGGTACACCCGAATATGGTTGAATCCATCTGTGTTTAAGTGAATGTTGGATTTGTTGGACACGTAGAGTATAGGGCACTTGTATCTTGGCACATATATATCCGTACCATCACACCACATAAGGCTTGTCACATCAGTGCTTTCCATTATTTTGTCCGTGTAGTCCACAAACAAGCGGTATGAATACCCTTTCACCCCGTCACAGTCGTAATGCACCACACCATTGATATACTCGCCAAATTCGCCTAAAAGATAGTCTTTGGTAAGACCTTTTCCCTCGTAGGCAAATGTGACCGCATGGGGAATACTTTGTTGACATAAAGCCAATCTTACAAGTTCTTCTTTGTCTTTCCCTGCTTTCCTCCACAGGGATTTGTATTCCCCACAGAGGTTAGCAAGAAGTGCGTTTTTATAATAGTTATCTAATGCGTTCATATAATCTTTGTTTTTTAGTTTTACTGCATTTCGACCCTTACTGCCATTCCGCTTGGTGTTGACCATCCGAGGAGTATTGACTGAATTGCCATTTGTACTGCGTAACTCTGCTGTAATTGCAATAACATCTGTGCTTGGGTAGCCGTTTGGACATCTATATCAAACCCGACAACGGTATCACGGATTTGGGTAAGAATGTCACTCTGGAGATAAACTTGCTGACTAACGCCATTCATGTAGGCTTCCAACGCTGTGGCTGTCGATTCACTCATTGATTGCAGCCCCTGCTGCAAAGCCGAAAGTTCCTTGCTTTCCGCTTGTGCCTTTGAGACAATATCAAGACTTTCAAGATTCCCGTAAAACTTTCCCAAAGCGGTGTTTATGTCCTCCGCTGTTGTCCCAGCCTTTTGTGCAAGTTGTGCAAGTTCATTTGTTGTTAATTCAACACCGCCCTCGCTATCCTCGCTTGTCATTTTATCAATGTCATCATAAAGCGGTTGAAGCAATGCCTGAACAATCTTACTTGTCATAGCCTTTTTGATGAGGTTGTAAATCATTTCATCCATCTTTTCGTTCATTGCATCCAGCGTTGTTTCACCTGCACGCCATGCCTCCACCCATGTATCAACAAACGATTCTGCTGCACTCTTTACATCGCTGCCCCACAAGTTGTTTACAAGGTCATCCTTCAAATCTTCAATCTCATATTTCAAATCCTGAATTTCCTCTTGGTACTGCTTAATGGTATCGTCGTCACGGTCTTTTGAACGCTTGCTTTGTTCAAGTTCCATTTGTCTTTGCAATTCAGCCAATTCAGCCTCCTTGTTGGCAATCTGTTCACGTCTTGCTTGTGTTTCGGCTGTACCTGTCGCTTTATCAACTGCTCTCTCCAGCCCTTTGTACGCCATTTGCAACTGACGCACTGATTCTTTTGATTTGTTAATTTCACGATTCAGCCTTTTTGTCTTTGCAGCACCTCCGCCAAAGATGCTGGCAATGGAGTCACCAAGTCCTCCGACCGTCTTAACTACACCAGAAGCAACGCCTACAACATTACCGCTTTGTGCGGATGAAACAATTTGGTTCATGCCCTCACCAACTTGGCTCAAATCATCAATGATAGCATCCAAATCGTCACCTAAATTTATTCCAAAACTATCAAGAGTGTCCCTAAACTCACCAAGAGAAGAAAGATTGCCAGCAACCAACTTTATAGCCCCTTCTGCCTCCTCTGAAACAAGGTTCTTGATAAGATTGTATTTCTGTGCTTTCTCTTCTGCCGCGTCAACCTGCTCTTTGAGTTTTTTAAGTATTTCCTCCTGAACCCCAAGTTCTTTAAGAAGGTTGATAAGGTTTGTTGAAGACGTGTTTCCTTTTGCCTGTTCTTGCTTTATTTTTTCTTTGATGGTGGCAACAACTTTCTTCTGTACCCTATATTCCTTGTCAGCATCAGCCCAAGCCTTGTTTGCCTCTTTCCTTTCTTTTGAAGTCTTAATGTATTCTTTCAGGTCTTTTGTTAAATTCTTGAAAGGATTACGCTTTATGAGTTTCTGCTCAATTTTTTCATATTGAGACATCACCTGCTTTAGTTGTTCAGGCGTAAGGTCATTCATTGTGTCAATAACCTCCCTTAATCGGTCACGCATGGCACGGAGAGTCACGGAAGAAACATGGTCGAGATTCTCAAACATCTGTGTGTAATAACGACTATTCTTAAAATCGTCAAACTCCACCGATTGTTTTTCTCTTCTTGTCCCCTCTTCAATAGCGTTTAACTTGGCGATATATTCTGGCAGTTTACGCATTTCCTCCGTATAGTAAGCATCATTCAAACGCTTAATCTTTTCGATTCTGTCTGCCTCTATCTCCGCTATCCTATCTGAATAGTCACCGTACTTCTTTACATAGTCATCGAGAGCCTTTTCCGTTTCCGTAAGGTTCTTTTTGAACATATCCTGCACGGTCTTTTGCCACTTGACAAGATTTTGCACTCCTTCGCCCTTAAAGTCCAATCCCATCCATTGATTCTGCTCGTCTGGCTTAATGATAGCACTCATAAGGTCAAAGTCTTCAATCTTTACCTTCAAATCATCAAGATACCCATCTACATATTTGCTGATACGTTCGTATGCTTCGCCAAACGTATGCGGTAATTCGTCAACGTCAATACCAAACATATTAGCGAACATATCGCCCAATTCTGGGTTTGCATCCAACTCCACCGCCAGTTCGTACTCATCCTTTATCTTGGAAAGTTCATTGTTCAGACCATCGGTAATCTTCTTTTGGTCAAATGATGCAGTATCAATCTTTAAGTCCTTAATCTTAACTTGAAGTTCTTTGATTTCAGATGGCTTTGCGACACCAGAGGATATAAGTGTGTCAAGTTGTGCTTGCAGCATATCCAGAATTTCTCTTGGATTAGCCACACCTGCGTACTTTGTCAAGTCAAGTTTCTGTAAGCCAAACTTGACAAAAGTATTATTGATTGCCGCAACTGATTCGTCCAAGTCGCTTGTAGCAAGTTCTATTGCACGGGTGGAATCATATCCGTCTTTTGTCAGTTTTTTGTAAGCACTACGAACTTTGTCAATAAGTGAAAGTTCATCCTTTAATGCTTTTTGAAGTTCGGATTCGGCTTGTTTTTGTGCTTTTGTATTTGCTGTATCTTCCTTTTTGGAGTGTCCGCCCTTGGCTATTGCTTTGTTGTAATCTTCTTGTGCATCTGCAATTTCTTTTCTTGCTTTTGCATAGTCTAAATCAATGTCTTTTGTACCCGACATAGATGCACCTTTTGATTCAAGTTCTTTTTTTCTTTTATTAAGACGTTGAATCTTATTCCATGCGTCATCTGCCGCCTTGTCGGCTTCGGTAAGTGTGTTATAAAGCGAATCCTCGTCAGGTTTCTGTACAACAGTCTTGATGAATATAGTCATTTTGTTGGCATCATTTACCCATTTTCTTAATTCATCAAATGACACTCCAAATTGTTCAGAAAAAGCCTTTGCATTTTCTTCTGCCCAATTCTTCCATTTTGGCTGCGACCAATCAATCTGCTCAATTTCTTTTTTGGTCATGTTGCCAAACATCTTCTGAATCTCGCTCATGTGCTGTCTTGTCATGTACTTTGTATATCCATCAAAAAGCACACGACCAGCCCCAAACATATTATCTTGTTCGTTAAGCCAAGCGTTCTTTTCTTCTTGTGCTGCCTTTACACGGAGCAATAACCTGTTCTTCTCTTCTCCTGCGGCGGCTTCCCCGGCTCTTTTTTGTTCAAAGGCAATAACTTCATCAAATTGTTTTATTCTTTCTTGTTTATAGGTCTCCTCTGCATCCAATCTAAATTGCAAAGACTCTTTCTCCCCTAAATTTTTTTGTTGCACAATTTTGTTAATAGACTGTGCAACAAATTCGTTTTCTTGGTCAAAATCAAATCCTTGTCCTTGTGCAAATTGTGCCATAGATTGAATCGTTACCTCCAAATCGGAACGATATTGTGCCAATGCAATGTCGGCGGAATCCCAATAACCTTTAATTCTTTTTGCAAACGCGGCTTCTGTTTCATGCCATGCCGCTCCCTTTGCTTCTTGTTCTTCTGCAAGTTTTCGGTTTGCAATATACTCTTTGAGGTTGCCAATAACGCCATCTTGTGCAAGACCAAGATTATACCAAGCACTATATTCTTCTTTGAATGCTATGGTATCATCATCCATATTTTGCATAGCACCATAGACATCTTGTATCTTTTGTAAGTATTCAAACCCTTTTCTTACACGGTCGTTTACATCATCAATTTCTAATAGTTTTTTAACAAAGTAGTCACTTGATTGCGATGTAAGTTCTATTTGTTCCCGTATAGAAACCCATGCTTTTTCAGCATCCTTGCTATCAAGGTCTTGTGGTACAATTCGATACCCAGTCTTTCCGTTATCGTGATGTAGAATTTCTTTAGTATAAAGGCTTTCTCGTAATTCCTTGTTTTGTTCAAGAAATCTTTTTGTATTTTCAAAGTTTTCTTTTCCACCTTGAGAAATGGATTTATTTAATGCTTTTACCTTTTGGTCGGCATCATAAATAGCCATGCCAGCACTAACAACAGCGGTAGCCAATAATGCCCACCACGTCAATGGGGAAGATATAATAGCATTCACAGAACCTGCAATAGAATATAGAACCCCTTGCAATTTCTTACCCACAAGTATTTGCCAGACCATCTTTTTGCCAAAGGCATCCATCCCTAAAGTGCCAATTTTGAGTAATTGAATGAATTTTGTCAAGCCAAATGTAATAGCCGCATTTCTAATCAATGTGTCTATATTCTTCCATTGCAAGAATAATTCTTTCAATCCCTTTATTCCACCG
>CALAVF010000269.1 GCA_937892315.1 uncultured Prevotellaceae bacterium
CGGTGCTCTCATGCCCCGAGGTGGCGGCGGGCGAGCCTTCGGTCTTTTTCTTGAAGGCGGCGATGGACTTGTTCACGATGTCACGGATGCTCATCTTCGCACCAATCGTGATGACCTTCCCCACACGCTTGCTATCCTTCGCGTGTTCATCGGTTATGCCCTCCATCTCTACTTCGTGGACGGTCGAGCCATCCGCAAGCGGGTAGTATTTCAGGCAGTCAAGGGGGATTTCGCAGGCGTGGAAGCCTTCTTTGCAGAGTGACGGCGTGCCATCGTGGGTGTAGGTCTGTCCTTCCTCGTACTGGAAGCCGCGGCACTTCATTTCTTTGTCAAATGCTTTGTAGAGTTTCATAATGCGGTAGGGTGTTTATTTGATGTAAAATTTTGCTCCGGTGATGCCGAGGTGAGTGTTCAGGAGCCATTCGACCTGCGCTGTCTTTGAACTGAGGGCGATAGCCTGCTGGAAGCAGGAGATGAAGGCATCCGCGTGGTCGAGGTTGAATGTGTCGCCTTCGGCGAGTTGGTAAACGAAAGTCTTGCCGTTCATCGTGCCCGTGATGCAGTCGTCGGTGATGGTGCAATCTTCGCGGTGGGGTGCAATCTGAATTGTTGTCATAATGTTGCTGTTTTGAAAATTTCAATTAAATTTGTGTTTGGTATCAAATCCGATTGCAAATATACAAACAAATTTTGTATCTACAAATTTTTTTTCACTTTTTTTCAAAAAATTTTTGTCACCCCGTCCCTACACACCCAAAACAGCACATTATGAAAGGAAAAAAACTTCGCGACATACTCTATGCCCGCAACATCCGCATCAGCGCAGCCGCCGCAGCAATCGGCGAGAGCCAGCAGAACTTCTCCGCGATGCTCAACTCCGAAGATGTCAAGTCCTCCATCGTCGAACGGATGGCGGACGCACTCGACATCCCCGTGTCTGAACTCTACGGCGAACAACCCGCCGCCCCCGTCAGCATCAACTCCCACAATACCAACAACGGACGCGATATGAACATCGGCGACTGCGCCTCCCTCGTGGACAAGGCCCTGTCCGAAATAGCCGAGCAGCGCAGGCTCGCCCAGTCAGCCATCGACCTCGCAAACAAACTCACCAAATGAACGACCGCACCACCGCCGACACCCTCGCCGACCTCCTCGAACTCCTGTGGCACACCAACGCCGTCATCCGCCTGCATAACCGCGCCACGGGCGACGCCTTCCCGCTGCTGCCGCCCTTCCTCATCTGATATCACACTTCCCCATCTGCTCCTGGCTGGAAACTGACATCAATAGTACCTGTAAGTTGGTTCGT
>CALAVF010000270.1 GCA_937892315.1 uncultured Prevotellaceae bacterium
CAAATAAACCAAAATAAAAATGACCCGCCAGCCAGGACACTTAAACGGGTCAAAAAACAAAAATTTTCGAGGGTCAAATGGAAACTGGCGCGCGGGGGCAACGTGCATCGGTTTTTCCACCAATTTTGTCCAATTCCCCAAATCCAAACCCTTCCTCCCCAAGATAAATTTTCCACAAAACGACCCCAATCCCCCAAAAATTTTCTACAAAACCACCTTTTTGACAAAATCACCTCCCCAAAGAAACCCACCCCATCCGCTCAATCGTATTTCTGGGCAAACTCGCCTATCCGCAGCCTTTCCAAAGGAACTTGTCGCTATAACGCCATACCCCTTCGAGATGATTCTGTAGATTTAACTCTGTTATATATAATATGTGTAGGTGGCAGAAAGTCGTGAAAGGATGTTCTGTGCTGTAATTTTTCCACAAAGAATCGGGAAAACCTGTAATTTTGAAACTTTTTTCAAGAAAAAGGTGTTTTTTTGTTAGATTTTTTGCAGGTTTTATGGAAAATGTATAACTTTGCACCCGAAATTAAGAAATGCAGGTATAAAACTTATGGGTAATGTCCTGTTTTTAGGGACTTGGGCGGATGACGACATGCCGCTGCAAAGTAAAACATCTGATATTCACTAATTCTCAATAATAATAACTTAAAACAAACATTTTCACACATGGACGCAAAAAAAGTATTGGAAGACCTCAAACGTCGCTTTCCAAACGAGCCAGAGTATCATCAGGCTGTAGAAGAAGTTCTCGCAACCATCGAGGAGGAGTATAACAAGCATCCAGAGTTCGACAAGGCTAATCTTATCGAGCGTCTCTGTATTCCAGATCGCGTGTACCAGTTCCGTGTTACTTGGATGGACGATAAGGGTCAGATTCAGACCAATATGGGTTATCGCATCCAGCACAACAACGCCATTGGTCCCTACAAGGGCGGTATCCGTTTCCACAGTTCTGTGAACCTCGGTATCCTGAAGTTCCTCGCATTCGAGCAGACTTTCAAGAACTCTTTGACTACTCTCCCAATGGGTGGTGGCAAGGGTGGTTCTGACTTCTCTCCACGTGGCAAGAGCAACGCTGAGGTGATGCGTTTCTGCCAGGCTTTCATGCTGGAGTTGGGTCGCCACATCGGTCCAGACATTGACGTGCCAGCCGGTGATATCGGTGTAGGTGGTCGTGAGGTTGGTTACATGTTTGGCATGTACAAGAAACTCACTCGCGAGTACAGCGGTGTGCTCACAGGTAAGGGCCTTGAATTTGGTGGTTCTCTGATTCGTCCTGAGGCTACTGGTTACGGTACTGTTTACTTCCTCCGTGCCATGCTGAAGACAAAGGGTGATAGCGTTGAAGGCAAGAAGGTGCTCATCTCTGGTGCAGGTAACGTGGCTCAGTATGCTGCTGAAAAGGTGCTCCAGTTGGGTGGTAAGGTGATGACCATGTCTGACTCAGACGGCTACATCTACGATCCAGACGGCATCGACCGTGAGAAACTTGACTATATCATGGAACTGAAGCAGGTTTACCGTGGCCGCATCAAGGAGTATGTTGACAAGTATCCAACTGCCAAGTATGTAGGCGACGGTGCAAAGCCTTGGTTCGAGAAGGCAGACATCGCTCTTCCATGTGCTACTCAGAACGAGTTGAACGAGGAGCAGGCTAAGGCTCTGGTTGCCAACGGCGTGATTGCTGTGGCTGAAGGTGCTAACATGCCATCCACTCCAGGTGCTATCCGTGTATTCCAGGAGGCTAAGATTCTCTACTCTCCAGGTAAGGCTTCTAACGCAGGTGGTGTATCTGTGTCAGGTCTCGAAATGTCTCAGAACTCAGAGCGTCTTTCTTGGTCTGCTGAGGAAGTTGACGCCAAGTTGCTCTGGATTATGGAGAACATTCACGAGAACTGCGTGAAGTACGGTAAAGAGGCAGACGGCTATGTCAACTATGTGAAGGGTGCCAACGTGGCAGGCTTCATTAAGGTGGCTAAGGCCATGATGGCTCAGGGCATTGTATAAAAACGATATTGTCTATCGTTGATAGATGATTTGAAAGACTTCAAATAAGGGATGGTGCATCGAATTTCGGTTCGATGCACTTTCTTTTTGTCTTTGTGGCTTGGTGGTTACAAAAAAAGGCTGTAACTTTGTGGCGGATTAGATTAGCATTATAAGGAAAAACAATGAAAATGAAACTTTTACTGACAATGATGGCGCTGTCTTCATGTCTGATGCTGAATGCTCAGGAGTGGATGAAAGTGCATGGCAACTACGGCGGTGAGTCGTGGACATTCCCCTTGCAGATTGACAAGATGTCACAGTTCGATTTTTCGGACGATGAGACCCTGTTTCGTGGCTACACGCAGAACGGTGCCGAGAAGGAAATGCTCGTGCCCTTCCGTGTGGAAATGCTTGACAGCATCAGTTTTGCCAATGGCTTGACTGACGAGGAGAAGGGACATAACAAGTATCGTGTGTTCACCCTCAACATCACGACAGAGAACGGGGAAGACATCGTGGAGAAAACGAAATGGATTGATTGCCATTTCTCTCTGGATGGCAAGGGCGAATATTCCGACTATTCAGGCACGGGCCGCATTCGTGGTCGTGGCAACTCCAGTTGGAAATACTATAAGAAAAAGCCTTATAAGTTCAAACTCGACACGAAAAGTAAGTTGTTGGGGTTGGACAAGGCGAAGAACTGGAATTTGCTGTCCAACTATCGCGACGTGACGGACATGATGAACGTCTTTGCCTTCGAGACCGCTCGCTGGATGGGAATGCCTCATACCAACCACAGCCGTTTTGTCGAGGTTTTCCTGAATGGCGACTATGTGGGTGTTTATCAACTGACAGAGAAGATTGAGATGGGCAAGAACCGTGTAGATATTGACGAGGTGGAAGGTGTGCTGTTGAGCATTGACTTGGATGATGGTCCCAGTCTTAGCCCCGAAGCCACAGACAATTTCTGGAGCGAGGTTTACAGCCTTCCGATGGCGGTGAAAGAGCCGGAAGACCTTTCGACGGCACGAATGGATTCTATCCGTGACGACTTTGCCGTGTTGGAAAACGCTATCAAGGCTCGCGATTATGCGTTGGTGGACAGCCTGATGGACATTCCTTCCTTCATCGGCATTCTGCAACTGCACGAATTTCTCTACAATGTGGAGATTGATGCGCCCCGCAGCCTCTATTTGTACAAGGACAAGGGCGGGAAATACACCTTCGGTCCCGTGTGGGACTGGGATGCCGCCTACGATTTCGACTGGAGCAACTGGACAGAAAACCACACCTATTTCTCCGATTATCGCGAATTGATATACGGAAAAGCCCCCGTGAAGGCGACGGGTGCCGCATACCACATCAACAAGTTCTTCCGCGACATGTTTGGCGACCCCACCTTTGTGGCTCAATACAAGAAGGCTTGGGCAGACAGAAGCGACTCCATCTATGTGCATGGATGGGAGGAAGTGGAGAAATACATTGCCGAGATGAACAAGGGAGCCTACAGCCGCGATGTGAAGCGTTGGCCGTTGACGATGACGACAGGCGGATGGTGGGGCGAAACATACACGACCACTTTTGTTCCTTCCGAAGAAATCGACAAGATGTCAACGTGGCTGAAGAGGCGCAAGAACTATCTCGACCAGATTATTGCCGATTATCCCGAAACGGCGGAAGATGTGGTTGATATTCCTGCACCCGTCGTGACGGTGGAAGACGGAGTCATCCATGTGGCAGCCACGATGGAATTTGCAGGTGGGTACTCTCAGACCCACAGAATTGAGATTGACGAAGAGGTCGTGACCAACCTGCTGGGAGGTGAACCTCGCAGTTTAAGCCCTCTCGACGCCGATGGCACCGTCGGAACCAATACCGCTGCCGGCCGTTATGGTGCTTGGTTTGACGACTGGGGAGACACCAACCAATGGGGATGGAGCCACGTCTATATCGAAAGCGACGAACTCTATTCGTGGAAATACGGATGCCACCCCAACAACTGTCAGAAAGGCGATGTGCACACCGTGACGATGCAGTATAAACGCAACACAAAGACCGTCAATGTCGTTGTCACTTTCACAATCAAGTGACCGGTAAGATGACATCCTAAAACAAGCAATCGTAGTGAACGGACTTTACACCATCCTGCTGCTCATTGGCAGCAATGTGTTCATGACCCTCGCGTGGTACGGACACCTGAAACTTCAGCAGATGAACATCTCCAGCAGTTGGCCCCTGTGGCTCGTCATCGTATTCTCCTGGGGCATCGCTTTCTTCGAGTATTCCCTGCAAGTGCCAGCCAACAAACTGGGCTTCGTCGGCAATGGCGGTCCCTATTCGCTGGTGCAACTCAAGGTCATACAGGAAGTAGTCTCTCTCACCGTCTTCACCGTCATCGCCTCCTTCATGTTTCAGGGCGAACACCTCCATTGGAACCATGCCGCAGCCTTCCTCTGCCTGGTCGCCGCTGTCTATTTCGTCTTCTGGAAGTAATCTCTTTGTTCGAAGCGGAGGATGTGCCCAAAAGGCTCCCTCGATACCTCAAAAGTGGTCTGATTCAGACCGCCGAAGTGGTGTGACTCAGACCGCCGAGGCGGTGTGACTCACACCACTTGAGAGGTGTACAGCACCCGTATTTTTGATAAGACATTATTGATAAAAAAGTAAACAGGAATCGTTGATTGATACGCCTCGCCGCATCATTCTCATTGGCTATACCTAACAAAAGATACCTAATCATAAAATAGATGATAATTCATGGTCAATTCATGATAATTTATGTTGAAACAATCTTTTCACTCTTTTTGTTTTCAAATTTTTTCCCTCCAAGCCTTTGCCCCATGAAAAATTAGTCGTATATTTGCAATCATTCAAAAGAATCTGCCTATGTAAATAAACTGACATAAAGACATATTAGAAAAAGCATTGGCTTTATACTCTGTGCTATCCGAAATCGGCAAATAGAAGAAGCAACCAAAGTAAAAGTTAGTGCTCATGCTGTTATCAGCGTGGGCTTTTACTCGTATATGGTTGCATGGTGTTTGCCGATACCAAGGATAGCGTAGACGAAATAGTCCACGTTTTCTTTTTGTCTCTATTTCAATGACAAACACTATGGTACACATTGGTCAACTTATCAAACAAGAACTGGAGCGGCAAGACCGCACACCCACATGGCTCGCCAAGCAAATTGCCTGCGAGCGTCCCAATGTGTACTACATCTTCAAGCAACCCTCTCTCCACACCGAACTCATTGAACGCGTCTCCCTCGCCCTCCATCACAACTTCTTCCAAGACCTTGCCGACAACCTCCCCAAACCGTAAAAACTTTATACGGATGTGTAATAAACTTCTGACGTTTTTTTCAAGGTGTGGAAAAGGGAATGTCGTAACTTTGCAGCCAGAAGACAAATCAAAGATTTTTTTATATTTAAAAGAGATGATAAAATTACTCAGATCATGTATCTATTAATTAAAATCTTAAATTTATATGAAAAAATTTGTAAAACTACTTAATCTCGTAGTATTTGTCTTAAAAAAAGTTTTTGAGGGATTAACTGTAGTATGGAAAATACTTCAGGTTTATTCAGCACTCGTGCATGGTTGATGAATAGATAAAAGAACTTTTCCAGTAGCAGAAATTTTCTGTTACTGGTTTTGAAATAAAACGCCTAAAAACTAAATATTCTACTAATTCAGCAACGAGATTATGGAAGAAAGATTATCAAAATCGGTTGATTTTTTCGTTTTCATGCAACCGAATTTGGATGACATTCATCATCCAATGGCTATAAAACGTGTAATGGCAATTCTCATTAACTCTATTGTGGAACATGAAGATTTTCCTTATGAAATGTTGCGGGAACGCTTGGCTACAAAAAAGTTTACTCTCATGACACATGGAACAATAGATTCATTTATACAAAGTATTGAAGAGTTGGTGAATA
>CALAVF010000271.1 GCA_937892315.1 uncultured Prevotellaceae bacterium
TACGGATAAGTGAGAACAATACAAAATAAAAAATGCCTTTTTTGTTTATATTGTCGAGCGTACTTCCTCTCTCTCCTTCAATGTGCTTTTTCTGGAATCCATTGAAGAACATCACAATTAGAAACGGTGCCTTCTTTACTTGTTCCCAACTTTCATGAGCAACAGTCCGATGGCTGTCCAGAAGAGTTCGCGTACACGGCAGATGATGCTGACGAACATGCCGACTCCGCTGGTCATGCCCATCTGGGCGACGGACATGGCGAAGCCACCTTCTCTGCCGCCGAGTTGCAGGGGCATGAAGAAGAGGAGGTTAGCGAATAGACTGGTGAAGGCGAGGATGAGGAAGGCATAGACGAAGGTGAGGAAGCCGCCGTCGCCTGCGTCGAAAAGCAGGAGCATGAAGTAGATTTCGAGGCTCTGCAGAATGCGTCCCACGTACTCGAGGAGGAAACTGGCGTAGAAACTCTTCTGGTTCTGCGACTGGAGTTCAGAAATCTGGCGGTCTATCTTCTGCAGGTCGTCGGCGTGACGCTCAGCAAAGGTGTGTGCCCAATGCTTGAGTCCTGGCAGTCGGCTCAGGAGGTGGATGAGTTTGACGACCATGCCGTTTTTGTAGCCTCGGATGAAGAGGTAGATGCCGCCGCCACAGAAGCACAGCATGAAGAGGAGCACCGCCCACATGCCTGCACCCATCGGCAGGATGCCCAGAAGGGCGAGGAGGGCATAGATGACGATGCTGCTTGCCCAGAACCAGAAGTGGGCGAAGATGTGCATCATGGCGAAGAGCAGCACGCTGGAGGTTGCCCGCTGAGTGCCGATGTAGGGCTTGAGTTCCATGATTTTGTAGGGCTCTCCGCCCATGAGCCCTGCGGGTGTGGCGTAGTTGAGGGCGAAGCCTGTGACGGTGAGTTTCAGTATCTTCCAGAAGGGGATGGGGCAGTCGCCTGAGCCTTGGATGATGATTCGCCACGTGAGTGCGTTCATGGCGTAGAGGACTATCCAAAGCCCCAGTATCGCCCATAGCCAATAGCCTGCGTGCAGGATGTCTGCCCATAGTTGGACGAACGAAACCTTGAAGGTGAACAGCATCACGATGACCGCGATGAGTCCGAACGCGAAGAAGATGTTTCTGGTCTTGTTCTTCAACTTTTAGGTTCTTGAGTTTTTGAGTTTTTAAGTTGATTCTTCATTCTTCACTCTTCATTCTTCATTTTTTCAACTTTCTTCCTCCGTCACTTGGTCGAGTTTCAACTTGTCGGAATCGTCGCGTTTCTCGAAATATTGCTTCTTCAGAGGGTTGCTGCGTTCCTTGTCGAAGCGGGAGCGGTTCTTGAGCGTGTCAACTGCCGTGTAGATGGCTTGGCGGAATGACTGCTCGTCAGTTTCGGACTTGCCTGCTATCTCGTAACTGACGCCGATGGCGGGTGCTGTGCGGACGATGGGGAGGCCTGCCGTGTAGTTGATGCCTTCGTTGAGGGTGAGTGCCTTGAAGGCTGCCATGCCTTGGTCGTAGTACATGGCAAGGATGGCGTCGAAGCGGTTGAAGTTGCCAGAGCCGAAGAAGTAGTCGGCTGAGTAGGGACCTACGCATCGGACGCCTCGCTTGAAGAGTTCGTCGATGACGGGCACGATGATTTCCTGTTCTTCCTGTCCGTTGGCATCGGGGTTGAGTGCCAGCACGGCGATGCGAGGGTTGTCTATGTAGAAGTCACGCTTGAGCGTGTTGTGCAGAATGACGAGTTTCTCGGCGATGACTTCGCGGTTGATGTGGCTTGCCACGTTTGAGACGGGCATCTTGTCTGTGGCGAAGGCAATACGAAGATGGTTGCTGATGAACATTTTGAGTGCCTGTCTGCCGTCGCCTGCTGCCTGCTCGATGTAGGTGGTCTGCCCTCTGAAGACCTCTCCGTTCTCTAAGGTGATGGTCTTGTTGTTGAGCGGTGCCGTCACCAGTGCGTCAATCTTTCCGTTCTTCAGGTCGTCGAGTGCTTGATTGAGGGCAATCAGGGCTGCTCTGCCTGCCTCTGGCGTTGCCTGTCCGAGTTCAATCTTCTGCTCTTCTTCGCCAAAGCAATTGATCATGCTGACCGTGCCCTCCTTCGCCATGTCGGCAGAGTCAACCACTTGGAAGTTTGCCTGGTTGCCAATCGCCTTGCGGTGATAAGTTGCCACCTTGGGGGAACCGTAGATGACGGGGGTGCAAACGGTGGTCATTTCCTCGGTTTCAAACGTGTTGAGAATCAGTTCATAGCCCACACCATTGATGTCGCCATGAGTAATGCCTATTTTCATCTTTTCCATTGATTATTCTTTTGTTTTATCTGCTTCGTCACTTGGGGTTTCTAATGTGTATAATGCTGCTTCGAGCCGTCTCAGCATGGTGCGTTTCATCTTGTCGGGTGCATAGACGAATCCTTCCACCACAATCACTCGGCCGTTCTTCTTGTCGATGCGTGAATGGCTGACAAAAGGACCGCCCATGGCATCGTTTCTCATCTCCCACAGGCCACGGGCTTCCATCGCGTATTGTCCGTTCACGCTGATGTTCTTTGTCCATACAAATTCGGGGTTGGTCTGCATCCATTGGCCTTCATGCCCGCCGGGGATGTTACGCTTCATGATGGTGTCTCGCAAAGCGATGTAGGGCTTCTTGGTGAACATCTTTTCGCTGACGTAGGGCAATGAATAGATGCAGATGTTCTGAATGGACGAGAGGCCGTCGTCGCTTGCCCAGATGAAGTCGTCGCCAATCTTCATCTTCTTGATATCTACGGGGATGTAAAATTCGCAGTCGAACATCTCTTTCACCGCCTTGGCAAACTTGATATTGTGCTTGAAATACAGGTCGTTCGCCTCTCGGTTGATTTCTTCGCTGGTGATGAGGCTCTCGATGCCTTTGGTGTGCTCGGTGATGTAAACCGATGCTTCGAACTGATTCGGTGCATGGAGGGTCATGATCAGTTGCGGGGTGGAATGCACGTCTTTCTCCACCACCATCTTTGCCATGGTGTATTGCTTGCCAATCTCGATGCGGAAGATGTTGCGGAAGAGGTTGGTGATGTGGTCGTAGTGCTTCTCCTCAATGTGGCTCTTGTGGAACTGCGGCTCGTCTTGAGGCAGCCCCCTCAGCGGCTTGTCGAGGATGTGCTGGATGGCTTGTCCTGCATAGCCTGTCCACACGCTGTCGTCTGCCACGACCATCACTTCGTAGGGGTTGCCCGACGAAACGGGGGTGAGCAGGTTGCCGCTTCTTTTGTGTCGCTTGCCTGTGGCTGAAGGATTGTCGCCGCAAGCAGCGAACAAGCAGGCAAGCACTAAAAGTATTGCTATAAATTTAGGCTTCATATCGATTGATTTTCAAGTTGTTTCTTTGTTGACAAAAGACCACATGCCGCCCAGATGTCTTGCCCTCGTGAGGCTCGGATGGTGGCTGTGATGCCGTGGCTGTTCAGGTAGTCTCTGAAGTTCTCCATGCTCTTAATCTCCACTTCTTCGAGGGGCACATCCGGCACTTGATGCCATCGTATCAGGTTCACTCTGCAATCGAGTCCTCGCAGCAGTTTCACCAGTTCTTTGGCATGGAGGGGCGAGTCGTTGGTGCCGCCAAACATGGTGTATTCGAACGTGATGCGTCGTTGGTGGCTCCAGTCGTACTCTTTCAGCAACTCGACGATGTCTGCGATGGCAAATTGCTTTTCGGCAGGCATCAACTGCAGGCGTTGCTCGTGGATGGGGGAGTGAAGGGACACAGCCACATGGCAGTCACATTCGTCCAGCAGGCGACGCATGTTTTTTTGCAGTCCTACGGTCGATACGGTGATGCGTTTGGGGCTCCATGCCCATCCGTAATCTGCTGTCAGAATCTCGATGGACTTGAGCACGTTGTCGAGGTTGTCTAACGGTTCACCTTGCCCCATATAGACGATGTTGGTCAACGGTGTGCCGCCTTCAGCAGCCATGAGTTGGTCAACGGTGTGAATTTGGTTGAGAATGTCGGCAGAGGTCAGGTTTCCCTGCCATCCTTGTTTGCCTGTCTGGCAGAAGAGGCAGTTCATCTTGCAGCCCACTTGGCAACTGACGCACAGCGTGGCACGGTCGCCGTCGGGGATGTAAACGGTCTCTACAAACTGCTTGTTCTCGGTCGGGAAGAGGTACTTCACCGTGCCGTCCTTGCTCCTGCTGACTTCGATGGGAGATGTGTTCCCCACACAAAACAACGAATCCAACTTCTCGCGGTTGCTCTTTGAGAGGTTGGTCATTTCGTCGATGCTGCGGATGTGCTTGCCGTATATCCACTGTGCCATCTGTTTGGCGGTGAATTTAGGCATAGAGAGTTGCAGGCACACGTCCTGCAACTCTTGTAGCGTTTTACCTATTAGGGGAACTTTCGTCATTTTCTTTTTGTTTTTACCACAGATTACACAGATTACACGGATGTCTTGAAATTTTTTTTGATTGCACAAATTTTTGAGCCGTGCACGGCTCTGCCATTCGGAATGTGATGCCAATCACAAGAGCGTCTAATGGCTCTAAAAAATCTGTGAAATATGTAACTTCAATTTTAGAATGAAAATCCGTGAAATCCGTGTAATCTGTGGTTTTTACTTTACCATGCGAAGAGAGGGTAGTCCTTCATGGTTTCGTTCACTTCGCCACGCACTTTTGCGATGATGCCTTCGTCCTCTGGGGCATTGAGCACTTCCTCAATCCATGCTGCAATCTTCACCATGAGGTCTTCCTTGGCACCACGGGTCGTGATGGCTGGAGTGCCGAGACGGAAACCGGAGGTCTGGAAGGCAGAACGGGTGTCGAATGGCACCATGTTCTTGTTGATGGTGATGTCGGCAGCAACGAGGGCGTTCTCTGCCACCTTGCCCGTCAAGTCTGG
>CALAVF010000272.1 GCA_937892315.1 uncultured Prevotellaceae bacterium
TTCCGAAGAAATTCCACAGCGTCGAGGCACCCACGGCGAATACTTTGCTCAGGTAGAAGTTCCATTTCAGTTTGCCGTTGAGCAAATACACCGTCAGCGTGTCGATGCCCAAACCGATGAGCGAAACGACGAAATACTTCGCATATTCCGTCCCGATTTGCGGGTTGGTGCTTTCAAAGGTCCAGATGCGGTTGAGGATGTAGTTGGTCGTTGCAGCAAAGAGGAAGCCCAGGATATTGCTGAGGTATTTGTTCCACTTTAGCCATTCCTTGCAAATGTAGGTGATGCCAAAGTTGACGACGCCGTCGGTGCCGTAGCCCAATTCTGTGAAGAAACGGAGGTTACGACGACCCAGTTCGATACCGACGGGAGAGAATTGGTAGGCAGGGAGCCACTTCTTTTCGTCGAAAAAGCGGTCGTCTGTCGGGTCGTCATAGGTGTGAAAATAGAGGTGACGACGCATGGCTCCGATGCCCGCTTTCGAGTAGATAGAAAGGGCATCGGTTGCATTCCAATAATACTTGGCCGAAGCCATGAGGAAAGGAGAGGACATCAAGATGTCGGCATCTTGCCAGTTGCCCCTGGCATCCTGTTTGCTGAATGGGCTGTAGTCACCTATATGCCCCATCTGTGCACCTACCGCCCAATGTTTATCAATATGATAGAAATAGCGGAATCCGCCCGAAACAGCACCCAGATACATGCACTGAGTGCCTGACTGGTAACCCAACTGCTGTTGCGCCACATTTTCCATCTCATCCATTCGGCTCTTGCTCACCAGCGAGGGTACTCCCAACCCGAAACTAACCTCGTGGCGATAGAGTCCAATAGGTTTTCTTACCCACGGAAGATTCTGGACGGTAAATCTTGATTCCGTATCTTTCTGCAACCTCACATGGTGAGTGGGTTCATACATACTGCCCGTCACTCCATCGACAGCCAATCCTACGACAGAGGGAAGAGTGACTAAGTTGACCCAAAAACAGGGCACAATTTTCCGCCCTGGATAAACCTCCGCCACAGTCGTTGTATCTTTCGACACCACAATAGGTTCTTTCAGATGCTTCCGTTTCACCTCCACTTGCTGAGGAAGTGTCACATTTTCGTAGGTTGCCACATTCGTCTGAATGGTCAGAGTGTCAGGCATGTCGCCGTCAAGCAGCACGGTTGCCTTGGAGCCAGAAACGATGGTGGCACAAGAAGTGAATGCCACGGCAGACAGCATTTCCATGATGATTTTAACAGCGTATTTCATAAGCGTCTCGATTTTGGTTTTTTCCTCTTTTTACTTTGTCATCCAAGCGTGACAGCGGCAAAGTTAACACATTTCAACAACATGACCAAATAAAACGAGCCGTTCAAACACAAAATCCTCACAAATGAGGATGCCGGATGAAGAACATTCTGAAGAGACAAATTGAAAGCAATACGTTCACAATTAAACAATATTTACACAAATTATCTTAAAAGACAGGGCATATTTTTGGTACTCTGCCTTTTTTTGTAGAAAAAATCTCTATATTTGCAAATTGAAAGCAGCCGGAAGGTCTGTCGCTGGAGTTGCCCTTCGGGGTGACTAAAGAGGAAAGTCCGGGCAGCACAGGGCATCCCACTTCCTAATGTAGAAGCAGTCCGCGAGGGTTGAGTAATGCAGAAGAAAATAACAACAGCCTTGACTTGGGCTTTAGGCCCTGCGGGTGTCAATCGTCCGAGCCACGTGCTGAAATGGTGAGAAGGTGAGGTAAGGGCTCACCAGCAGTGTGGTGACACACTGGCTGTGCATCTTGGGAGTTGCAAGTTCATGTAAACCACCCGATAGAGGGTAGCCCGCCCGAGTTGACGAAGGTCTGAGCAGCAATGCAACAAGGCCGGGGCTCATGCGGTGGAGGGTAGAACGCTTGAGCCATGAGGTGACTCATGGAGTAGATAAATGGCAGACACGTTCCCTCGTGGAACGTACAGAACCCGGCTTACATTCCGACTGCTTTCTTTTCAGACACACAACAAAACAACATAACTAATGAACAAGAAGCATTTATTGACTGCATTCTCGCTGTTGCTGGCGAGTGGTGTGGCAAACGGACAAAAGACGTGGACACTTCAAGAGTGCCTCAATTATGCCCTTGCCAACAACATTCAACTGCAACAGAGAAAACTCACCGCCGCTTCGAGCCACGAAGACGTACTGCAGAGCCAATCCGCCCTGTTCCCCTCCGTGTCGTTCAGTACCAACCAGAACATGTCGTGGCGGCCCTTTGCAGAAACGACCATCAACCTGACCAACGGTTCGATGACCACCAACCGAAACACCGTTTCCTACAACGGCTCCTACGGCATCAACGCCAACTGGACCGTGTGGAACGGCAATCGCAACACAAATACCATCAAGCAGAACAAACTCTCTGAACAGATGGCAGAACTGGACGTGCAGCAACAGGCAAACACCATTCAAGAACAGATTGCCCAACTCTACGTGCAGATTCTCTACGAAACAGAGGCTGTGAAAGTCTGTGAAGAAATCATCAAGGCAAGCGAACTGCAACGTGACCGTGCTCAAGTGATGGTTGAGGTGGGCAGCCTTGCCCGTGTTGACCTCGTGCAATTAGAGGCACAGGTGAATCAAGACAAGTATTCGCTGGCACAAGCACAATCGCAACTTGCCAACTACAAACTCCAACTCAAGCAACTGCTGGAGATTCACGATAGCGAGCCATTCGAGATCGCCATCCCCGAGGTCTCAGACGAGAAAGTGCTCAGCATCATCCCTGATGAACAATCCGTCTATAATGCCGCTCTCGAAAACCGTCCCGAGATACAGTCGAGCCGACTCAACATCGAATCATCCGAAATCGCTATTGCATCGGCACGAGCAGGTTATATGCCTACGGTGTCTGTCTCTGCAGGCATTGGCAGCAGCAACTCGTCGGGACAGGAGACCGCCTTCACCAAACAAATCAAAAACAATATGAGCAATTCCCTCGGTTTGACCGTATCGGTGCCCATCTTCGACAACCATCAGGCACGCACCAACATCCGCAAGGCGAAATATGCTCTCCAGAACAGCGAACTAAGCCTGCAAGACCAGCAGAAACAACTCTACTCCACTGTTGAGAACTATTGGCTCAACGCCACCACCTCTCAACAGCAGTACATCTACGCCCTTGCCAACGAGAAGAGCATGCAGGAAAGTTACGACCTCGTCAGCGAACAATTCAACCTCGGATTGAAAAACATCGTCGAGTTGACCACTGGCAAGAACAATCTGCTGCAAGCCCAGCAACAACTTCTGCAAACCAAATACACCGCATTGCTCAACCAAGCCATGCTCAACTTCTACGCAGGAGAAAACATCAATCTATAATCCACATAAAACAAGATATTATTATGAAAATCAACCACATATTTGCTACCATCATCTTAGCATCCACATTGACTGCTTGCAGCGAAGGCACCAAAGTCACATACTCCACGGCACCGGTCGAGAAGCAGAACATCAGCACCAGCATCACCGCCACCGGTACCATCGAACCTGTCACAGAAGTTGAAGTTGGTACTCAGGTTTCTGGCATCATCGACAAGATATACGTAGATTATAACTCCGAGGTACACAAAGGTCAGGTCATTGCCGAACTCGACAAGACCAACCTCCTTTCCGAGTTGGCATCCGCACAGAGCAACCTCTCCAACTCGCAGTCTTCCCTCAACTATCAGACAGCCAACTACAAGCGCTACAAGACCCTCTTCGAGAAAGGCCTCGTGTCAGCCAACGACTACGAAAACGCCAAACTCACCTACGAGCAAGCCGTGCAGCAAGTGAAGGTGCAGCAGCAAAACGTGCAGAAAGCACAAACCAACCTTGGCTATGCCACCATCACCTCACCCATCGACGGCATCGTGCTCTCTAAGGAAGTGGAAGAAGGACAAACCGTGGCTTCTGCCATGACCACCCCTACCCTCTTCATCATCGCCCAAGACCTCACTGACATGCGTGTGATTGCCGACATTGACGAGGCAGACATTGGTGGTGTGAAAGAAGGGCAGCGTGTCACCTTCACCGTCGATGCATTCCCCGATGACACATTCGAAGGAGCAGTCACACAGGTACGCCAAGAGGCGACCACCGAGAGCAATGTGGTCACATACGAAGTGGTCATCTCCGCCCCTAACGACCTTCTCAAACTGAAGCCAGGACTCACAGCCAACGTGACCATCTACACGCTGGAAAAGAACGGCGTTCTTGCCGTACCTTCTCGTGCCCTCCGCTTCACACCCAACGAGGCATTGCTGACGGAAACCGAGACGGTTGAAGATGTTGAGGCTCCTACCAAAGTGTGGACAAAAGAGGGCAACACTTTCAAGGCACACAAAGTGGAGATAGGCACCACCAACGGCACACTGACCGAGATTGTGTCGGGTGTTGCTGCTGGCACCGAGGTGCTTACCGACTTTGAAATCATCGGCGGCAAAGAAGAATCGACCGAAGAGCAGGCAAGCAACCCATTCATGCCGCGTCCACGAAACAACAACAAGAACGGAAACAACAAGAAATCATGAGCGAACAAGAAGATAAACGCAAGGTTGTCATCGAACTCAACAACGTCAAGCGATACTTTCAGGTCGGTTCCGAAACCGTGAAAGCGTTGCGTGGTGTCAGTTTCAAGATATACGAAGGCGAGTTCGTGACCATACAGGGTACGTCAGGTTCGGGCAAATCGACCCTGCTCAACCAGTTGGGATGCCTCGACACGCACACGTCTGGCGAATATTTCCTCGACGGCACCCCTGTCCGCAAGATGTCGAAGAATCAGCGTGCCAAACTTCGCAACCGCAAGATTGGCTTCGTTTTCCAGAACTACAACCTGCTGGCAAAGACCACCGCTGTGGAGAACGTGGAGTTGCCGCTGATGTACAATAACAAGTACAACGCCAAGCAACGCCGCGAGGCAGCCATCAAAGCCCTGCAAGCCGTAGGGCTGGGCGACCGTCTTGACCACAAGAGCAATCAGATGTCGGGTGGTCAGATGCAGCGAGTTGCCATCGCACGTGCCTTGGTTAACAATCCTGCCGTGCTCCTTGCCGACGAGGCAACTGGTAACCTCGACACACGCACGTCCTTCGAGATGCTCGTGCTCTTCCAGCAACTACACCGCGAGGGACACACCATCATCTTCGTGACCCACAACCCCGAGATTGCCGAATACTCTTCACGCAACATCAACCTGCGAGACGGCAAAATTCGTGAGGACACCATCAACACCAACATCAAATCGGCGGCTGAAGCACTGGCTGCACTGCCTAAACCACAAGACGACTAAACAACATGAATATACTTAATCTGTTCAAGGTCAGCATCAGAGCCGTGGCGAACAACAAGATGCGTTCGTTCCTCTCCATGCTCGGCATCATCATCGGCGTGGCAGCCGTCATCATCATGATGTCCATCGGACAAGGCTCCAAAGAG
>CALAVF010000273.1 GCA_937892315.1 uncultured Prevotellaceae bacterium
AAAAAGAAGTATGAAGCACCTGAAGCAGAGGTGTTTGAATTGGAAGGTGGTCTGATGCTGATAGAAGGCACGGGCATAGACATGGGCGGTGAGGGCAACCCCGATGCCAAAGAACGTCTGGAAGAACTTTTGGAAGAAGGTCCATCTGCACCTTTGTGGTAGATGTTACCTTATAAAACAGATGGAGGGTGTGCCTGTTTTTGTGGCACACCCTCCTTGTTGAATCGATGTTTCCGAATCAGATGCCGAGTTTGCCTTTCACGGCGTTGGCTGCGTTGTCGATGGCTTTGCCTGCCTCTTCCTTGCCTTTTTCAACGGCTGCGTTGGCTGCGTCGTTCACAGCGTCCTTGGCATCGTTGGCAGCATTGGTGGCTGCGTCCTTCGCGCCTTCTGCTGCGTCGGTTGCGGCGTTGGCAACATCGGTTGGGATGGCCTTAACGGCAGATACGAGGTTCGCCACGGTCTCGTTGCCACCTGCGAGGGTGTTGATTTTCTCTTCGTTGTTGGCAACGAACTCCTGCAACTTGGCGATGTATGCCTTTGCCTCTTCGAGTTTGCCTTCTGCCTGGAGTGTGGCGATGTACTCCTGAGCCTGCTGGAGAAGGGTCTTTGCCTGCTCTGCATCAGATGCCTCGAGGGCGGAAGAGAGGGCGGTGATGGTCTCGTCCACATTGGCTGCGGGCTCTTCAATCACGATAGAATCAGCGTTTGCTGCTTCGATGTCTGCTTTGGAAGCGTTGTTGCATGCCGAGAAGGAGATGGCTGCAACTGCCATGATGGCAAGGAAAATCTTTTTCATTTTGCTTTTGTTTTTAGTGTTAAACAACTCTTGTTATTAATAAAATGCGATAATGTTCGCTAAACCGTGGCAAAGATAAGGACTTTTTTATTAACTTTGCATCTCAAATGGAAAAAATAGAAACGATGAGGAAGATTTTCTTTTCTGCAATGGTGTTTTTGTCTCTTCTCGTGGCAATCTCGTGTGGCGAAGACCGCACCTACGAATACGAGGAGAAGACGCAGCACAACCAGTGGATGTATGATGTGATGGTGGACAAGTATCTGTGGGCGGACACCTTGTCGGCCTACGAACCCACGTGGAAGAATTTCTTTGCCACACCTGCCGAGTTCCTCTCCACGCTTGCCTCGAAGACGGGGCACACGGATTCGTGGTCGTATGTGGAGGTGGACACGGTGAGCAGCGACAGCCACGAGCGAGGCAACTTCAACCACATCAACTCATACGGCTTCGACTTCACGCTGATGACTGACCCCACGGGGCAGACCACCAAGTCGGTGCTGCGGGTGCTGACGGTCTATGGCGGCAGTCCTGCGGACAGGGCTGGGCTGATGAGGGGTGACTTCATCTGCTCTTTCGACTCTTACAAGATTTCGAGCAGCAATATGGCTCGGTTGCAGAAGGGGGTGGCACGCTCGTTGGAGGTGTGCCACTTGGGGGTTGATGAACTGGAAGGCGAGTTCTATTGGGAAGATACGGTGAGCGTGTCGCTTCCTGCGTCCGAGTATGTGGAGGACGATGCCTTCCCGGTCTATCAGGTCATCAATGTGAACGACACGCTGGTGGGCTACCTGATGTGTAACCGTCTGTTGGCTTATCCCATCGAGCAGGGCGAAGGGAGAACGAGCAGCACGGTCTATCAGGATGAACTGGACCAAATCATGGCACAACTGAAGGGTGTTGGCGTGACGGAACTGGTGCTCGACCTCCGTCTGTGCAACTTCGGCACCCTCGACATGGCACGGCGATTGGCAAGTTATGTGGTGGCTCCGCAGTATCTCGGAACCTCATTCGCCAAGACTTTCCATAATGAGAAATATGCTTCGGAAGACGCGGATTTGCTTTACGATTCCTCTTTGGGCAATCTGGGCTTGAGCCGTGTTTACATCCTCACTGGTTCCTACACTCAGGGGGCTGCCGAGTGGCTGATTCATGGGTTGCAGACGACGATGGGGGAGGAGAACGTCATCCTCGTCGGGCAGAGCACCAATGGTCAGTATGTGATGACCGAAGAGGTGGGGCATGAGTATTATGTGCATCTGTTCCCTGTGGTGGCATACGTGGCTGACGGCAATGGCGACTACGATTATGGTAGCCTTTCGCCCACGCTCAACATCAACGAATTTGACTATCTCTCGTTGACCGACTATGGCTCTCCCTCCGAGATTCTTCTCTACACCGCCATCCAGCATATCCGCGGCTTAATCAGCCAAAATGACAGTGAAGACGAGGAAAACGCTGACGAAACGGCAGAAGACGAGGGCGAAGATGAGGAAGAAACCGACGAATCGGCAGAGGAAGAGACGGTGGAATGAATGTTGCAAATGGGTTTAGTGAACTCAAAAACTAAACTCAATTGCAACTATGAACAATAACTATCAGAATCAGAATGGGCAGCAACCATCTGCCAAGGAGGTTCTTGAACTATATGCAACGAACCTCGTGGAGCGTGCTAAGAACGGTAAACTCGACCCCGTCATCGGACGTGATGAGGAGATTCGTCGAATCTTGCAAATTCTTAGCCGTCGTACTAAAAACAACCCAATCTTGATTGGTGAACCGGGTACGGGTAAGACCGCCATCGTGGAGGGGCTGGCAAGGCGTATCGTGCGTGGCGATGTGCCTGAAAACCTAAAGGATAAGCAACTCTACTCCTTGGATATGGGTGCCTTGATTGCAGGTGCCAAGTATCAGGGTGAGTTTGAGGAGCGACTCAAAGCCGTGGTGAAGGCCGTGGTGGAGAGCAACGGGCAGATCGTCCTCTTCATCGACGAAATCCACACCCTCGTGGGTGCGGGTCAGACGAGCGGTGCGATGGATGCCGCCAACATCCTCAAGCCGGCACTGGCACGTGGCGAGTTGAGGGCAATCGGTGCCACCACCCTCGACGAGTACCAGAAGTACTTCGAGAAGGACAAGGCACTGGAGCGTCGATTCCAGACCGTGATGGTGGATGAGCCGGATGTGCCTTCTTCCATCTCCATCCTCCGAGGCTTGAAGGAGCGTTACGAGAACCACCACAAGGTGCGTATCAAGGACGAAGCCATCATCGCTGCCGTCGAACTCAGCAACCGTTACATCACCGACCGTTTCCTGCCCGACAAAGCCATCGACCTGATGGACGAGGCGGCTGCCAAACTCCGTATGGAACGTGACTCGGTGCCGGAGGAAATCGACGAACTGAGTCGCCGGCTCAAGCAGATGGAGATTGAACGCGAAGCCATCAAGCGTGAAGGCGACAAGGAGAAACTCGCCGAACTGAACAAAATCATCGACACCCTCAAGGCCGACGAGCAGAAGCAGCGGGCGAAGTGGGAAGGGGAGAAGGCACTTCTCAACCAAATCCAGAGCGACAAGCAGCAAATCGAGCAGTTGAAGTTCGAGGCTGACAAGGCGGAGCGCGAGGGCAACTATGGCAAGGTGGCGGAAATCCGTTACGGCAAACTCCAGCATCTGGAGGAGGACATCAAGGCGGTGCAGGGCAAACTCGCCGAGGCTCAGGGGGCTTCTGCCCTCGTGAAGGAGGAGGTCGATAGCGACGACATTGCCGATGTGGTCGTAGACGGGGATGCGCAGCGCTCCATTGCGAGTGTAGGCGAGAAGGCCACCCACGCCTCCGGCGCCTTGCAAGGAGCCGGACAAATCGCGGCCCCAGTAGTAGTCGCGGATTTCCGCAGTTGCTCCGGTGGCGTTTTCGCAAACAACCTCGTGCACCATGTTCCAACCGTCGTACAGGAATGTGCGTGTCTCGGTCGGCGTCACCTTGAGGACACGGCGCAACAGCGCGTCGTAGGCGTTGGACACCACGCACACGCCGTTGGAACAGGCTGACGCCAGTCGGTTCGCCGCATCCCACGCATACGACCAGACGCCGTTCGTCAGGAGGTTGCCGTCGATGTCG
>CALAVF010000274.1 GCA_937892315.1 uncultured Prevotellaceae bacterium
GTGGTTCATTTTCATCATGCGGTGAGGGTGGAGGAATATAAGCGTCCGACATTTAGCGTGTCGTTTGGCGGCAATCGTTCTGGCCACTTCGGCGAGGTGCTGGAGGCGGAAGGAACTGCCATGATGTTTGCGGGTGTGCCGGTGCAGGGTGCACAGGTACACTACACGGTGGAATATGCTTCGACTGACTTCAAACGCTGGTGGTGGGACGCAACGACGTGGAACCACATGGCGGAGGGTGACTTGGTGACGGACGATGAGGGCAAGTTCCGCGTGCCTGTGATGCTGACGGAGGAACACCAGACGATGAGTTTGGGGATGATGCGTTTCCGTGTGAAGGCTGCCGTGACGGACATGGGCGGCGAGACGCACGAGGCGACGTGGACGGTCAATGCCAGCGACCGTGAGTTTGGGCTGGATGTGACGGTGAAGGAAGTGGTTGACATGGCAAAGGATGGCACGTTCAAGGTGGATGCCTACGACATCAACCACGAGAAGGTGGACGTGAAAGGCACTTACGCCATCAAGAACGGACAATTGGTGGTGGCAGAGGGCGAATTTGCCTCGGGCAGCACGATTGCTCTGCCTCAGAGTCTGAAACTGGGGGCACATTATAGTGTGACGGTGACGGCATACGAGACGAAGGGCAGGAAGGTGGAGGACACAGGTTGGTTCACGCCTTATCAATCAACTCTTTCTGTGACGGAGGTGAATCGCCTGGGATTGGATGAGAAACGTCGGGCAGAGAGCGACGTGTGCGAACAGGACTTCATCTACTCGGAGGGTGGCACCTTCAAGGAGGGTGGAGACATCGACCTCTTCTTCACGACACAAGAGACGGATGCCTATATTATATATAATGTGTATAATGGCAAAGGTCTGCTGGAACATCAAGTGGGTGTGACCGACGGCACGATGAAGCACCTGCGTCTGCATCACCAGAAAGAGTGGGGTGAAGGCATTCAGGTGGACATCCTGTATGTTCGCAACGGGCATTATAAGGTGCTGACAAAACGGTATGAACTGGAACGGCCTGATAAGAAACTGAAACTGGAGTGGGCGACCTTCCGCGACAAGTTGCAGCCAGGACAGCAGGAGCAGTGGACACTGACGGTGACGGACAAGCAGGGCAAGCGTGTGAATGGGGCAGAGATGATGACGGTGCTGTATGATGCTTCGCTCGACCAAATCTATTCGCACAGTTGGAACTTCTGGCTCGGCTTCAACAGGCTCGTTCCTTATGTCGGCAAGTCTTGTTCGGAGATGAATGTGTTCCCTGGTTATTCGTTGGACGGGAAGTTGTCAGGAGGTGGTGTTTATACACGCAAGTTTGACCAACTGATGGAGTTTAGCCACGACCGCTATCTGCGACGTGCAGGTGGACGAATGCTGTTGCACGAAGGAATGGTGCTGAAAGATGGTGTTATGCCGATGATGGCTTATGCAAAAGCGAACATAGCGGAAACTTCGGGGGCTGAGGATGCGGACGAAGCAGCGGTTGAGGAAGAAAAGGCGGAGGTGGAAGAGGTTCTCCAGGAGGACTTCGATAACGCGACGATTCGTGAGAACTTTGCAGAGACGGCATTCTTCTTGCCTCACTTGGTGTCGGACAAGAACGGTCATGTGAATGTTCAGTTCACGCTGCCCGAATCGCTGACGGAATGGAAATTTATGGGCTTTGCACATACGGAGGATGTGGATTACGGCATCATCAAGGCGATGGCGGTGGCACGGAAGGCGTTCATGTTGCGTCCCAACATGCCTCGCTTCCTCCGCTGGGGTGACAAGGCGGTGATTGCATCGTCGGTGGTGAACCAGAGCGAAGAGGCGTTGAAGGGTGCGGTGAGACTGCGACTGATTGACCCGAAGACGGAAAACGTGGTGCTGACGATGGAGAAGCCTTTTGCTGTGGAGGCAGGAAAGACGGTAGGTGTGGACTTCGGCTTTGATGTGCTGGAAGATTGGACAGACCTTGACTGCGAAATCATCGCCGTGTCGGGCAATGTGAGTGACGGCGAAAAGAACCCGCTGCCTGTGTTCTCGACGAAAAAGGAAATGGTGGAGTCGGCTCCTTATTACATCATTGGCAATGCGAATGGCGAGGTGGAGAAGACGATTGATCTGACGCGTCTCTACAACCAGAACTCGCCGACGGCAACGCACAGGGTGATGAAGGTGGAATATACCGACAACCCTGCGTGGATGTGCATCGAGGCGTTGAAAAGTGTGAAGAATCCGATTGAGGATGATGCGATTGACTATGCGGCATCGTTCTATGCCAACACCCGAATGCTGGAGTTGATGAAAACCTTCCCTGTGATGGAGAAGTATGAAAGCGTGGAGGAACTGCAGCAGCGGGTGGCAAAGGCCGAGATGAAACTGAAGGGCTTGCAGATGGGTGATGGTGGCTGGAGTTGGTTCAAGGGAATGAACAGCAGTTACTACATCACGTTGGCGGTGTGTGAACATCTGGCAAAACTGTCTTCTGCGGCTGAAAGCAAGATGCTGAAGGCGGGCATGGAATATCTGGACAAGCACGAACTGGATGCTTACAATGCAGCCAAGAAGTCTGGAAGGAAGATTTGGCCCTCTAACTCAGAACTGAGATATCTGTATCTGTCTGCACAGATGCCTGAGAGGGTGGTGAGCAAGGACGTGCAGAAGATGCGTGACGAGTATCTCTCGCTGGTGGAGAAGGCTCCAAGCGACTTGACCATCTATGGTGTGGCGAATGCGGCTTATGCTTTGAGGGCGTTTGGCCATGTGAAGAGTGCGGATAAGTTTGTGAACTTCTTGAAGGACTATACCGTGGAGAAGCCAGGACAGGGACGCTTCTTCGCGACAGATGCCGCTTACTATTCGTGGATGGATTACCGCATCCCGACACAGGTGGCTGCAATGAAGGCTATTTGTCAGAAGGACAAGAAAGACGCCATTCTGAACGACATGCAGTTGTGGCTTCTCACACAGAAGCAGGTGCAGAAATGGGACAATCCGATGAATACGATTGATGTGGCTGACTTCTTGCTGAGAATTTCGCCCATGGAGACCTTCCATGAGTCACTGAAGCCTGTGCTGAGTATCGATGGACAAGTGCTAGAAAACATGGATTATGGCACGATAAATACGGAACGTGACCAGTTGGAGGGCAGAGAGGCGAATTTGGTGCTGCAAGGCAATGTGTTGGCTGATGTGCCATCGAAAATGCTGGAGAAGGGGGTGGCGAAACTTCAGGTGAAGAAGCAGACACCAAGCATTTCATGGGGTGCTGCCTATGCGACCTTCGTAGAGGATGTGGGTAATCTGAATGCCTATGCTACGGACGAACTGAAGGTGGATAGGAAACTCTATGTGCAGCGTGCGGGTAGCGACCAGTGGAATGAATGCAAGGAAGGTCAGGAACTGAAGGTAGGTGATAAGTTGAGAATCCGCCATATCATCACGGCTGACCGTGATATGGACTTCGTGCGTGTCTCTGCTCAGCACCCTGCTTGCCTCGAACCATTGAAACAACTGTCTGGCTATCGCTGGATGGGTGGAAGAGGCGGTTATCTGTCCGTGCATGATTCCTATCATGACCTCTTCTTCGACTGGTTCACGCGTGGTACGGCAACGGTGGATATGGAATATTATGTGGTGCGTGAAGGCACGTATGAGATGGGTGTTTCAACCGTAGAATGTGCTTATGCTAAACAGTTTGGCGGACACACAAAAGGACAGAAAGTGAAGGTCAATACGAACAAGTAACAAAAAAGGCGTTGATAATCGTTACTGATTATCAACGCCTTAATGATTCGTCCTGAAAAAAGTTGAAAAAAAAGTGGCGAAACATTTGGTGGTTTGCCAAAAAGTCCCTACCTTTGCACTCGCTTTCGGGAAGGAATAAAGAATTCCCAATACAAAGTCTGGTGAGACGGATGTATTTTCGAAATGAAATAATGTACAAACATGAGGGCGCTTAGCTCAGCTGGTTCAGAGCGTCTGCCTTACAAGCAGAGGGTCG
>CALAVF010000275.1 GCA_937892315.1 uncultured Prevotellaceae bacterium
TGACAGGCACATAGCCCAGGGCCGTGTTCATCTTCATCACGGCATCGCCGCTGGTGAGCGAGAAAATCTTGGCGTGAGGCCAACGCACGCGAGCCAGCGTGAACGTGTGGTCCTTAATGCGTTTCGCGATGTTCCTGCCTTGATAGTCGGGATGCACAATCAGACCTGAAGTCGTCACGTAAGACTTGTTGCCCCACGTCTCTATATAACTGAAACCCACAAACTTGTCGCCCATCTCCGTCTGCACACTCGGGTCGAGGGCAAGCACGGCCTTTCCCTCCCTCATCTTCGTTGCCACATACTCGTGGGTACGCTCCGCGATGCCGGTGCCACGCTTGCGGGCTGCCTCGCGGATGGTCTCGATAATCAAGTCCACATACTTCTCGTGACTGGCATCTGCCACAATCACCTTGATTCCGTCTTCGTAAATCATATTCTTTAGAGTTATAAGTGAAAAATGAAAAGTGAAAAATTTGCTGCCGCACTTGTTTGTCTGCTACCGACTCTCCCTGTCGCGGTAGCAAATTTTTCACTTTTCACTTTTCCTTTTTCACTTTATGTTTGGCTGCCTGGATATACAGGCGCGATTGTTCTTAGGTTTGCTTCCAGTATGTCCTTGTTGAACCCCTCTTCCAGGGCAAGGAAGATGGTGTCGTCACCCGCGATGGTGCCAATCACCTCCGCAAAGTGAGCGTTGTCAATGTCGCTCGCCAGTCCGCTGGCATACCCTGGGCGACACTTGATGACTGCCAACTGCCCCGCAAACCTCACCGACATGAACCCGTTCCTGATGGCGGTGCCCGTCTGCCGATGCTCCCTCACGCGGCGGTAGTAGGGATTGTCGGGCATCATGTAGATGGAACGGCCCTTCGGCGAGAACCCCTTCACCACCTTCAGCAGTTTCAGGTCACGAGACAGCGTAGCCTGCGTCATGTTCACCCCCACCTTCGAGAGTGCCTGAGCCAGTTCATCCTGACTGCCTATCTCCTGCGTCTGGATGATAGCCTTGATGATGTCGAGTCGAGATTGTCTTGCAGTCATCGCTTATCCTATATTTATTTTAAGTGAAAAAGTAAAAGTGAAAAGTGAAAAATTTGCGGCTGCAAACGTGTGCTACCAACCAGTGGGCAAACAAATGCGGTAGCAAATTTTTCACTTTTCATTTTCCCCTTTTCATTTCTTGTTGTATATTTATTCACAAATCGGCTGCAAAGGTACAACATTTTCCGCATAAAACATGCATAAAATGCAAGAAAAATTGCATAGGATGCATAAAAAAGTTGCATATCGAGTGTGGGGAGCCGCCTTCCTCTCTTTCCCTGCTCGCAGGTCTGTCCGCAAATCTGAAAGGTGTTTGGGTTTACGGTTGCAAAGGTACACAAAAATCCCCGAACTTCTTTGATAAGAGGTTCGAGGATTTTCACGTTTTACCGAAAAAGCACTTATTGGATAGCCTTGCCTGACTGCCATGCTTTGCCGACCACGTCGCCAAGGGCACGGTAGCACATGCCTGGGGCATCGAAGACGATGGGTTTGAGTTTGGCAAGATCCACTTTGCCATCGGTGAGGATGCTTTCGTCGGCACTCATGTTCACCACTTCGCCGATGAGCATGCCATCGTTGAAACTGACCACTTTGCATTCGAGCGTCAGGGGGTACTCGTTGATGATGGGTGCGTTCACGTTAGGACTCGGGGTGATGGTGAAGCCTGCCTTTGCCACTTTGTTGGGCTCCTTGTTTCCGCTGACGAGACCGAAGTAATCTGACTCTACAACGGTGCGTTCGTCGGCAAAACTGATGGTGAAGGCCTGAGTGACGGCAAGATTGTCCGTTGTCTTGTGCTTGGAGAGGCTGATGACCACCTGATTGTAGTCCAGTTGTCCTGCCCAGGCTGCCATCATCACGTCGGGGTTCTTGTTCTCGTCCCATGTGGCTATCATCACACATGGCTGGGGTGTTGTCATGAGGGCGTGTTGGGCACCGAAGTTCTTACGCCCTTCCACATCCTGTGGCTGTTCTTTCTTTTCCATGTTTTCGTTCTCGTTTTGAAGGTTTTGATTGTTGTTGGATGTACAGGCTGTCAAAGCCAGCAACATCATGGCTGCAAATGATAATAACTTTTTCATAGTTCTATTCAATTTTTTCATTTTTGTGATTTTTGTCCACCTTGCTATGGCTCCGTCTCTCCCTCGATGAAGTTGTCCATGAAGAGGTATTCGCCATCCCAGACGGCGAAGGTGAAGAGGGTCATCCACTCGCCGAGGATGAGGAGACGGGCTTCGTGGGTGAGCATGAGGTCAAGTTCGATGTGGCGATGGCCGAAGATGAAGAAGTTGACTTCGGGGTGGGTCTTGAGATAGTCTTTGGCAAAGAGCACGAGCCCTTCCTTGTCTTCGCCCTTGTAGGGCTCCTCGCCGTTGGTGGGGGCACTTTCGTAGCCGACCAGTCGGGTGTCGCTTAGGAAGCCTTCTTTGGTGAGGACTCTCCCTTCGGCATCGGGCTGCGGAGCATCGTCCGAGCGTTTCTTGCGTGAGTGTTTCGCCCAGTTCAAACCCCAGTTCATGAACACGTCGGGATGTATCCAGCGAGCCATGCGACGGAGGGTCTTGTTGCGGAAGCCCCAGAACATAAGGCGGGTCTTCCAGTCCTTGTCCTCATAGCCGAGGCGATCGCCGTGGGCAAAGTAGAACACCTTGCCTCGCAGTTCCACGGTGCAGGGGTCACGATGGAGAATGACGCCGCATTCCTGCTCCAGATAGTGCCTCATCCAGTGGTCGTGGTTGCCTGTGAAGTAGTGTACCTCCACGCCCATGTCGGTGAGTTCGCTCACCTTGCCGAGAAATCGGGTGTAGCCTTTGGGCACCACCTCCTGATACTCGAACCAGAAGTCGAACATGTCGCCCAGCATGTAGATTGCCTCAGCCTTGTCCTTGATTTTGTCGAGGAAGTTGACGAGTCGGCGTTCCTGGGTGCGTCGGTGCTCCAAGGCTCGGCTGCCGAGGTGGGCGTCGCTGATGAAATAGATGTTCTTCATAACTACATAAATCCTAAGTCGAGTTTGGCTTCTTCGCTCATCATGTCCTTGGTCCATTCAGGCTCGAAGACGACGTTGACGTTGACGGTCTTCACGGCAGGGATGCCCTCCAGTTTCTGCTGGATGTCTTCGAGGATGAAGTCGGCGGCGGGACAGTTGGGGGCGGTGAAGGTCATGTCGATGTCGATGTCGAAGTCTTTGCCGTCGGCTGGTTCGGCAGTTTCCTTCACGTCTATTTTGTATATCATGCCGAGGTCCCACACGTTGACGGGAATCTCGGGGTCGAACACGGTCTTGAGATATTCAACGGTTTTTTCTTCTACTTCGTATTTGGTCATTGCTTTCTCTCTATATATAAAATATGTGTGTATTCAAAAAACTCTTCTATTCTTCTTACAGTTTCCCGCTTTCGACAAAACTGAAGAACGCCCCTTCGGTGACGATGACGTGGTCCACCATGCGGATGTTCACAGCCATGCCTGCTTTCTTCACTCGCTGGGTTAGTTCCTCGTCGAATCGGCTGGGACGCAGGTTGCCGCTGGGGTGGTTGTGGACGAGCACGAAACAGGTGGCATCGTGCAGTAGTGCCTGTTTCAGCAGCATCCGCACATCCACGGTGGTCTCCGACAAGCCGCCTGTGCTGAGGTGGGCGAGGTGGATGAGTCGGGAGTTGTTGTTGAGCAGCATCACCCAACTTTCCTCGTGGGTGAGGTCTTGGATGATGGGGTTCATGTACCGCAGCACGTCCGCTCCGTTGCGGATGACCTCGATTTCCTTGCTGTCCTCCATCATGCGGCGTTTGCCCAGTTCTGCCGCGGCGATGATGGTGAGCGCCTTTGCTTCGCCGATGCCGTTGAACTGCATGAGGTCTTGCAGCGTGAGGTGGTTGAGGTTGCGTAGCATACCGCCGCAACTCCTGAGCACTTCCTGCATCAGTTCCACCGCCGACTTCTTGGCGGTTCCGTTGCCGATGAGGATGGCAAACAGTTCGGCATTGGTCAGCGCCTCGGCCCCCTTGGCGATGAGTTTTTCGCGGGGACGGTCTTCTTCTGCCCAATGCTTGATAGAGGTGTAGTTTTCGGTCTCAGGCTTCTCTGGCTCTGCTACCTTGAGGCTCACCTCGTTGAATGGCTGAAACGCTTTCCTAATCATAGAAGTTCTTTTCAAAAGCGGTGAATTCGTCCTTGCCTTGCACGCATCGCAGCCACCATGCCTTGAGGAATCCGAAGCCATACCCCATCAGTTGCACAAAGGCAGCCTCCACGCTGAGGAATCCGATGACGAGACTCTTCGTTTTGATGCTGGAGTCGATGAAAATCAGCAGCATATACAGCACAATGGGCAACAGGCACAGGGCGTAGGCGGGGATGAAGCCGCCATTGGGCAGGAAAAGCCCTGTGGCGGTGTGGTTGTAGTAGTCCACCATGCGGAACACCACGGCGGCAAGGATGAGCAGCAGCACGCCGACGGTGAAGACCATCGGGAGCATGTGGACGAGTTTCATTGTGCCGGGGTGCCGCTTTTCGAGGTTGATGCGTGCGATGCCCGAATTGAACACT
>CALAVF010000276.1 GCA_937892315.1 uncultured Prevotellaceae bacterium
GCGGAGCCGACTCCTTCACCGGCCGCCTCGCCTGCATCTTCCAGGGCTCCACCGACACCACCTTCTACATCCTCGCCGTCTATTTCGGCTCCGTCGGCATTCGCCACACCCGCCATGCCGTCACCTGCGGTCTCCTTGCCGACCTCGCCGGCATCCTCGCCGCCATCGCCGTCGCCTATTTCTTCTTCTGATACATGCCAGGACGGGCAGGAGGGTCGCCGTAGAAAGTTTCGTGGAAGCCGATGCCGAGCGTCACGTTGTTGTTGAAGCGATAGTTGAGTTCGGCACCGACGGTGGCACAATGTTGGTAGAAGAGAGGGGAAGGTCGGAAGCCCTTGTCGGAATTGAGCGGATGGTGATACATCCCATAAACGGTGCCGCTCAGATGTTCGTTGAACTGATAGTTGGCAAGGGCTTGTACACTGGCGGTGGTCACATAGTTGTCAAAAAATCGGAAACGTGACAGCGTTCCCCCCACGGCAACCGTCCAGCAGTCTGTCAGAGGCTTGGCATAGAGCAGAGACACATCTGTGAAGAAGGAGCCGCCACGGAAAGGGTTGTGCTTGCCCCACCCCACGGTGACACCTGCATCGACCTGAGCGTTCAGCCCCTCATGAATGTCCCAAAAAGTGCCGCCAAAACTCAGCGGACTCCACGAGGTGAAGAGCATCGGATGCTTCTCAACCATCGGAAGAAGCACCACCACGGAACTGTCAGCCACACACAGCGAGTCTTTCACTTCTCCGTGCAGCCCATTCCGTTCCGTCTGCCCCACCGCTCCGAGGGTCATCATAGTACAGAAGATGAAAAGTCCCAACCGTTTCATGCCGCTTTGAATTGATGAGTTTATGAGTTCTTAATCTACATGTCTTGTAGATAGAGGAAGTTAGAAGAAGATAAAAGACGAATGTTTTCCTTTTTGGAAAGAGTTCTTGGGAGCGTTGCCCACTATCTTCCTCTATCTTCCTTTATCTTCCTCTATCTCCGCCGCTGAAAAGCATTCACCACCTCGCCGATGTACATGGACTGGATGCCAGCAGTCGGCATCACGGAACCACTGGAGCCCGTTCTCCGTGAAGTCCTTTCTCACATCAATTTTCTTGAAACCGTCCTGCTCCTGAGCAGAAACCGCCGATGTGGCAAACAGCATCACCGATGCCATCATTACCACGATAAAATGTCTATTCTTCATCATGCTACATGTGTTAATGTGGTACAAAGGTAACACAAAAGAAGCAAATAGGTGGGATTTATCCAAACTTTAACATTCTCTTGGCAATAAATGAACGGATGAAGATTTCGTATGAAGAATTTTTCATAAAAAACGTTTTTCCTTTGGCTATATGAACGGAAATCTGTATTTTTGCAACGATTTGGCAGAAGCAATAATATTTTTCCATGCATTCAGACAAGCAACAGGCACAGGCGGCTACCGAGTTCACCCAACGTTGGGCAGGACGCGGATATGAGAAGGGCGACTCACAGGTTTTCTGGACGGAGTTGCTTACCGAGGTGTTCGGCATCGAGAACCCCTCCACGTTCATTCGATTTGAGGAGCAGGTGAAAGTGGACAAGACCAACTTCATCGACGCACACCTGCCGCAGACAAAAACCATCATTGAGCAGAAGTCGCTGGGTAAAGACCTTCGGGCACCCGTCAAGCAAAGCGACGGCTCGCTGCTTACGCCGTTTCAGCAAGCGAAGCGATACAATGCTGAGTTGCCCTACAGCGAGAGGGCACGGTGGATTGTGACGTGTAACTTCACGGAGTTCCTTGTCTATGACATGGAGCGACCCAACGGAGAGCCAGAGCAGATTCTCTTACAGAATCTTGGTAAGGAATACTACCGCCTGCATTTCCTGGTCAACGAACGGAGCGAACACCTCTCAAAAGAGATGCAGGTGTCGATGCAAGCAGGCGAGATTGTTGGAAGAATCTACGAGGCATTGTTGAAACAATATGACGACAACTCCCCCGAAGCCCTGCGATGGCTCAACATCTTGTGCGTCCGCATCGTGTTTTGCTTGTATGCCGAGGATGCAGGAGTGTTCGCCCATGACCAGTTCCACGACTTCCTTGCCGCTTACGATGCCAAAGACCTCCGTCGTGCCTTACGCGATTTGTTTGACGTGCTCAACACCCCCACCGAGAAGCGTAGCCGCTACTTGCAGGACGACCTCAAAGCCTTTCCCTACACGAATGGCGGTTTGTTTGAAGAAAACATCGAGATACCGCAATTTACGGAAGAGTTGAAACAGACGCTCCTACAGAATGCCTCGCTTGACTTCGACTGGAGCGAGATTTCGCCCACCATCTTCGGGGCGGTGTTCGAGAGCACACTCAATCCTGAGACCCGTCGGAGCGGCGGAATGCACTACACATCCATTGAGAATATCCACAAGGTGATTGATCCGCTCTTCCTCAACAACTTGCACCGTGAGTTGGACGAGATTCTGGAGGAGAAAGTGGAGCGTCTGCGCCGCAAGAAACTCGATGCTTACCAAGACCGCCTTGCCTCCCTTACGTTCCTCGACCCTGCATGTGGCAGCGGAAATTTCCTCACCGAGACCTACCTTTCGTTGCGGCGGTTGGAGAACGAGGTCATCCGTCAGCGTTATCACGGGCAGTCGTTCCTTGGTTTCGAAGAGGTCAACCCCATCAAGGTCAGCATCCAGCAGTTCTACGGCATCG
>CALAVF010000277.1 GCA_937892315.1 uncultured Prevotellaceae bacterium
CCTCAGAAGAAGTTTTGAAAGATGAAGAAGGACTGCAGACGATGCGTGTGCTTGGTCGCAACATGGCTTTCCTTATCCGTGCCATTCGTGCAGAACGTGAACGGAATGGATTGCCAGAGACAGAACCCAAGCGTATTGCCACAAACTTTATCCGTTAAGAAGATGGATGACAGCAAGCAGATAGAAGCCCTGTACCGCCGCATGTATCAGGCAATGGTGGAGAAAGACTGCACGACGCTTCAGACGGTACATGCCGACGAGTTTGTGCTTGTCCACATGACGGGGATGCGGCAATCGAAACAGGTGTATATCCAATCCATCATGAACGGCACGCTGAACTACTATTCGGCTGAGCATGAGGAGATGGACATCCACATCAATGGTGACCATGCCACACTCACGGGTCGCAGCCGAGTCAATGCCGCGGTATTCGGTGGAGGACGGCACACTTGGCGGCTGCAATTGCGGTTCCAACTCATCAAGCGGGACGGACAATGGCTGTTCACAGAATCAAAGGCTTCGACATATTAAACAATATTCGTTTTTGGTAAAATCCCCCGAAATTTGTGTAACAGCCATTTCGGGGGATTGCTGTAACTTTGCACTCGAAATCAGATTATTAACCTAAAAAAAGAAACAATGCAGAACTTTGATTACATGACTCCGACTCGGCTCATCTTTGGCAAGGAGTCGATTCAGAAGTTGCCTGAGGTGATGGCACCGCTGGGCAAGCGTGTGTTGCTGACCTATGGTGGCGGCAGCATCAAGAAGTTAGGTCTTTATGACCGTGTGAAGGAGTTGCTGAAGGACTTCGAGATCTTCGAACTGTCAGGCATTCAGCCCAATCCAAAGTATGACCCCAGCGTGCTCGACGGGGTGCGTATCTGCAAAGAGCAGCAGGTGGACGTGATTCTGGCTGTGGGCGGCGGCTCGGTACTCGACTGCTCGAAGGCGATTTCCGCAGGTGCCAAGTACGATGGCGACCCTTGGGACTTGATTACTTACAAGGTGAAGGCACAGGCAGCACTCCCCATCGTGGACATTCTGACGCTGGCGGCTACAGGCAGTGAGTACGACTGTGGAGGCGTGATTTCACGTACCGAGACGAACGACAAGGTGGGCTATATGGACCCATTGCTCTTCCCCGTGTGCTCCATCCTCGACCCTGTTTATACGTTCTCCGTATCGAAGAAGCAGACGGCGGCAGGTTGTGCGGATGCGATGAACCACACGATGGAGCAGTATTTCGTGGCTGACTCTACGCTGCTCAACGACGGTTTCTGCGAGTCGATGCTGCGGAGTCTGATGGCAAATGCTCGCAAGTGTCTGGAGAACCCTGAGGACTACACGGCACGTGCCGAGATGATGCTTTGCTGCACCTACGGCTGCAACGGCATCCTTGCATTGGGCAACAGTTACAGCGGCTGGCCATGCCACGCCATTGAACATGCCCTGAGTGCTTACTACGACATCACGCATGGCGAGGGTTTGGCAATCATCACGCCACGCTGGATGAAGCACATCCTCAGCGAGAAGACCATCGACCGTTTTGTGAAGTATGGCGTCAACGTGTTCGGCATCGACGCTTCCCTGCCCAAGCAGAAGATTGCAGAGAAAGCCATCGACGAGACCTACCGTTTCTTCGAGAGCATCAACATCCCGATGCATCTGCACGAAGTGGGCATCGACGACAGCCGCATCGACGAGATGGCACACCACATCGCCGTGAACGAAGGTCTGGAACATGCTTACGTACCTTTGGCGGAACAGGACATCAAGGACATTTTAATGGCAAGTTTATAATAGGTGGACACATCAAACCGATGGCACCAACCACATAAAAAGAGACAAAACAATGGCAAAAAAAGTTTTAATCGCCTACTACTCCCGTCGCGGAGAGAACTACGTGAACGGCAGCATCAAGAACCTGCCGCTGGGCAACACCGAAGTAGTGGCAGGGAAAATCAAAGCCCTCCTGCCCGATGCCGATGTGTTCCAAATCGACACCACCTACGAGTATTCGAAAGACTACATGACCTGCATCGAGGAAGCCAAGCGGGAACTGCGCGAACAGGCGCGCCCGGAGGTGAGGAACCCGCTGGTGTCGATAGACGAGTACGACACCATCATCCTGGGCTATCCCAACTGGTGGGGCACG
>CALAVF010000278.1 GCA_937892315.1 uncultured Prevotellaceae bacterium
CTGAGTCACACCACTCGGGCGGTATGACTCAGACCACTTTGGAGGCTTCGAGCGACGCTTTTGGCTTGCCTATGACGGATGGGATTTCCGAGACATTCTCCGACATATGAGAAGCGACCATAAATAGGCACTTTTTACTTTTGAAAGTTAAAAACGTGCAGGATTTTTGTTTTTCTAAAGTAAAATTCGTATCTTTGCGGCATCATTGACACAAAGAAGAATAATATGGAAAGATTGTATAGAACATACGGTCGCTTGTTGACGGAAACGGATTTAAGATTTACCAGGTATCTCTACAAGCAGATAAACTGGGGTAACAGGCTGATTGTTATTAAGGGTGCCAAAGGCGTGGGCAAAACGACCATGCTGTTGCAACACATCTTGCGCACTTTTGCTGATAAGGAGAAGGCACTGTATGCATCGGTTGATCATATATGGTTTGCCAACCACAGCATCCTTGACATAGCGGAGTATCACTATACGCATGGCGGAACTCATTTGTTTTTGGACGAGGTACATAAGTACAAAGGATGGCAGCAGGAAATCAAGAACATCTACGATGCCTATCCGCAGTTGCACGTCGTGGTGACGGGATCGTCGATGCTGAAACTGGAGGAGTCGCTGATGGGTGATCTCTCGCGCCGCCACCGTCAGTACACGCTGGAGGGACTGTCGTTCAGGGAATATCTGCAACTGGAGCAAGTGGCAGAGTTGCCTGTACTGCCGTTAGTGACGGTGCTGAACGACCATTTTATGCTGGCATCACAGATGACGTCGAAGGTGAAGGTGCTGCAGCATTTTGAGAAGTACCTGGAGACGGGCTACTATCCTTTCTACCGCGAAGAGGGCGACGGTTTCTTCGATCGTCTGCAACAGGTGATTGAGACCATCGTCACCAGCGAGATTCCTTCGGTCAGCAATATCGAGTACGATTCCGTTTATAAGGCTAAGCAACTGCTGGCCGTGCTGGCAGAGAGCTCTCCCTACACGCTGAACATCTCTGGGCTCTGCACTACGCTGCAGGCTTCGCGCAACAATGTGCTGAAACTGATTGACCTGATGGACAAGGCAGCACTGGTGCGTCGGCTGTATGGTGCTGACAGTGGGATGAACATGCTGACAAAGCCTGAGAAGGTGCTGTTCTACAACACAAACCTGATGTATTGTCTGACGCCACATGTGGAAGACGGAACTATGCGCGAGACATACGTTGCCTCGCAGTTGGGCGTTGGCCATCAACTTTCCATGCCGAATCAAGGCGATCTGGTGGTTGATGGCAAATGGCTCTTCGAAGTGGGAGGTAAAAACAAGGGATTCAAGCAGATAAAAGGTATTGAAAAAAGTTACGTCGTCAGCGACGGCATAGACATCGGCCAAGGGAAAAAAATTCCGCTATGGATGTTTGGTTTGTTGTATTGAAACGTGCCTGGCTAAAGGCAGGCTGAAGCGATAGAAAAGATAATAAAGTAACGGATGAAACGGATGAAAAAGATAGAAGTCGTAGCAGCGATTATTTGCAAAGATGATAAGATATTCGCCACTCAACGAGGATACGGCGAATGATAGTACAAAAATGCTATCTGGGGAAGATGGCGGCAACTGTCCGCCCGCCCTCACGAATACCGTTCGTGAAAGACCTTCAATGACTTCTAAAGGCAAAGACCATTGACAAAGGGTTTCGCCCATTTTTATCGAAAATATAATAATCATATTTATGATCATCAAGAATGTGATAAAAAGAGACAAAAAAAGACCCCACGCAGGGCTTCGCAGCGGTGCGTGGGGAGACCGGTCGATATTAACTATTTAACTATTATGTTGCTTCATGGGGAGGGGCAATCACTCATCATGCCAAAGGTCGGCATCTTCTGCCGATGGCTTGAGGGATGCGACGGTTCTTGCCGCAGGGGTGAGGTGTAGCAGCCGCTCGTGGATGTCGGGTTGGTTGAGCAGATGGCGACGCAGGTCCAGCGGCATTCCGTAGGTGGTCAACTGCTTGTTGGTCAAGGCGAGTTTGCCCTTGTACTCGCAGGTGAAGTCGTCGCCATCCTCGGTGCCGAGCAGATTGATGAGGCACTCGGTCGTCTCGCCTGGCTGGAGCACACAGATGCCGCCTGGCTGGATGTTGCCCATCGTGAAATGCAACAGCACCGGTTTCTTGATGTCAAGCGTGAAGGTGACGGTGTGGTCGGGAGCGATATGCATCAGTGGTGAGTGCTGAGACAAATCATCAAGGAGTGTGCTGGCGGGCAGAATCGCGTGGTAACTGCACGTCACTCCATCGTTGTCGAACATGCTGTGCTGGTAGTTCAGCAAATGAATCTTCAGCGTGGCGGTCTGTGGCTTCTTGGTAGTGAATCGAGGCAAGTCTTCGTGTTCGTCATACGTCAGGTGCTGCCACTCCTTCCCTGCCTCTTCGTGGGCAATGGGCGTATGCTCGTCATGCACGAAGAAGTAGTTGTAGCAATTGCCATCAGCGGCTTCCTCCGTGATGAAATTGACCCACTTGGTATCCTTGGGTACGGGGTCGAAATGGAAGCGATAGTGCTCAGTGTCGTGATAGGGCTTGTGGTGCCATTCGCCCAGCGTGGTGCCCTCGATGCTGTGCAGACGGTAGCGTTCGCCACGGTCGGTGACGAGACATTCATCCTGTCCGTTGAACTTGTACTGGAATCGCGGAACGACCTGATGCGTCACGTACACGGTGGTGGCGGTGTCGGTCAGTTCCACACGGTCGATGAAGAACCATGCACGTGCCGAGGTCCAGTCGCACACGGGCTTTTCCCACACCACGGCATCGCGGTTCTGAAACTCGGGCAGCGAGAAGTCCCAGCCGTTGTTCTCGTTGGCAAAGACGAAACTGCCGCCGTTGAGAGCCGACTCGCTGTGGTAGGTGTAGTCGGGGTTGTCCTGCTTTCCTTTGATGTCGATGATTTGGCGTTCGCCATCGGTGATGATGGTGACGCTCTCGGGCTTTGCGATGGTGATGGTGTCGGGCGACACCGCAGCATGGGCAGAAACGATGCTCATTGCCAAGGAGATAGAAAGAAGTGTGGTTTTCATTTGCAGAATGTTTTTTTCAGTTGTTGGATACTTGCCGTGCCTTCCAGATAGACACACACGAAGTCTGTCCGTCCACGGCGTTGATAGATGAGATAGTGGTTGGTGCCATCCTTCTGCCCATAGCGGAAAAGGGCAAACTGGATGCTTTGGTTCGTGCGTTGCACCTCCTTCTCGTTGGCGGTTTTCTCGTCGGCGGTGAGGAGGCGCTCCAGTTGCACGAAGCCTTTGGCGGTGGTGCTGCCCTGCACGCTGTGAAAGGCGGTGAGGTGGTACTTTGCCAACTGCTCGCCCTCCACACGGGTCTCGGAGAGGATGCGAGTGTCGGCAACGCGTCCGCTGAACACCTCGCGCATCGACAGCCGTTCCAGGTCCGTTTGGGCGTGTAGGGCGGCAGCAAGGCAGAGCATGAGCACCAGTGCCGTGAACCGATAGTGAGTAAGTTTTTCCATATCTTTTCAATAATGCGTGTCGGATTGAGGAAAATTGAACAGCCCTTCCATTTGATGCTCCACATCGGACAAATTGTCGGAGGCGAAGATGTCGTTCAAGGTGTTCTCCACGTGGCTCATCACGATGGCTTTGTCTGTGATTCGCTGTCCGTGCTCCAAGGTGTAGCACACAGGCTGGGCTTCTGAACGGAGAATGCCACTGCCGATGCCCCACACCAATGCGAGGGAGGCTGCGATACCCGCCGAATATGGAAGATAGCGACGGAGCGAACGGCGTTTCCGTTGCCGCGGTGCCAGAGCGGCATAACCTCGAAACATCTCCTGATAGGGCTGCAACGCTTCGGGCACGTCGGGCTGTTGGAAGTAGGCATAGAGTTGATGCTCTTCGTCCAGCGAGGTGTCGGCATCGAGGAACCGTTCGATGAGTTGTTGTATGTGCTGTGGTGTCATAGGCTTGGGGGGATGTTGTATTGTTGCAAAATGGTTCGGCGTGCTCGGCTCAGCGACTGCCTCACCGCCTGTTCGGTCGTGCCCATCAGTTCAGCGATTTCCTTCATCGCCATACCCTCCATGTGGCGGAGGCGAAGGATGGTTTGCTGCAGGGTGGGCAGTTGACCCACGAGGACGAGCATCCTGTCCAGTTGCTCCTCGTTGTGGTCGGGCGGTGTGTCGGCGAGGTCGATGTTGTGGATGCTGACTGTCGGCCGCCGTCGTCGCACCTTGTCAAGACAGAGGTTTCGCACGATGGCTTGTGCCAGGCTGCCTACATTCCGAATCGGCTCGTCTCGCAGTTGCCACAGCCGCAGCAATGCATCTTGCACCACATCTTCCGCCTCTTCGTCATCGCCCAAAATGCGTCGGGCGGTGGCGAGCAGACGTGGGCGGAGTGCCCGTACCTCGGTCTTGAATGTGTCGGAGTTCATGTGTCGTCTCTGCTTTCTACTGACAAGACGCAGGGAAAGGCGTTTTGTGACATCAAAAAGTGTTAAAATTTACGAATACAGTTCGTGAAGCACCTCCAATGACTTCAGTTCGGGGAATTTGGGAACGTGGAGGCGGTAATACTCATTGAGGACGTGGAGGATGCGTTGACGGTCCTGGCGAGAGAAACGAAAGAGGTGCATGGTGGGATAATCCATGCGAAAAAGGAGGGGAAGGGTTTGTGCCTCGGCATAGCGGAGGTAGTGGGAATGGGAGGGGGTGCGGTCGCAATAGCAGCCGGACAGGAGGTCGAAATAAAGGTCGGGGCGGTCGAGGTTGGGATAGATGCCGATGAAACGGCTGAGGTGCATGAGGAAGACAAGGTGGAAGTTCGCCATCGCCGAGGGGTTTTCCACCATGTCGAGCCACTGGAGGGAGAACTCCAGATAGCGGTAGAGGGGGGTGCTCTCCTTCTCTTCACGCAGGGCGGCACTGAGAAACTCTGCCAGGAAGAGGGCGAGGGTGGACTTGACGGGCGAGAAAGGCAGGTCCACATAATTATAATAAGGATGCACATCGACGGGCCGAGGCAACTTGCCCGCATTGGGACGGATGTCGGCAGTGAACTCAACCATCGAGAGGGGCTGCCAGAAGGATACGCTACGCACAGACCGCTTGGCACGCGAGGTGCTTGCCATGAACGACTGCCGCCCACGGCTCTCGGTGAAGAGGTCAACAATGAGCGATGTGTCGCCGTACTTGACCGTCCGAAGCACGATGCCACGAATGTTTTCCTGCATAATCGGTTGCAAAATTAGGAATTTTCGGGAAGATTGAAGAAGGAAGAAGGAAGATTTTTTGTGAAAGGACGAAAAAAGTGCCGAAAAGTTTTGGCAGTCAGAGAAAAGTTCGTACCTTTGCACTCGCAAAATAAAAATTTGCTCATCGGCGGCCCATTCGTCTATCGGTTAGGACGAGAGATTTTCATTCTCTAAAGAGCAGTTCGACTCTGCTATGGGCTACCATTTTTTATGGAGAGGGGTGCGAGGTCTCTTGAGCCATACCACATCGAACTCCAGAAATCTTAAAAACTCAACAACTTAAAAACTCAAAACAAATGGCACATCACAAGTCATGTCTCAAGCGCATCCGTCAGAACGAGAAGCGCAGACTCCACAACCGCTACTACGCTAAGACTATGCGTAACTACCTCCGCGACCTCCGCAACACGAAGGACAAGGCAACCGCTCAGGAAATGTTCCCAAAACTCCAGAAGATGCTTGACAAACTGGCTAAGCAGAACATCATCCACTGGAAGAAGGCTGCCAACCTCAAGTCTGGTGCTGCTAAGATGATTGCAAAACTCGCCTAAGCGAGGGGAGGAACAGCAAAAACCGAACCTCTGTTCAGGTCATAGCAAAATCTATTCATTAGAGATAAACGAGACTGGATTTCACGAGAAGTCCAGTCTTTTTTTGTCTCGTTTTTGAACCAAAATCGACTCTTCGAGACTCCTTTTTCGTATTTTTCCCCGTAGGGGAACTTTTCTTCGTTTTTTCTTTCGGTATGTCAGGATTTTTTCGTAACTTTGTAACGATTAAAAGAGAATATAAAAATGGATGAAACATTAACCAACGGAGAAAATTATTCAGCCAGTAACATTCAGGTGCTGGAAGGTCTTGAGGCGGTAAGAAAACGCCCTGCGATGTATATTGGTGACATCAGCGAAAAGGGTCTGCACCACTTGGTCTATGAGACGGTGGACAACTCCATCGACGAGGCACTGGCTGGATTCTGTTCTCACATTGAAGTAACTATCAACGAAGACAACTCTATCACCGTGCAGGACGACGGTCGAGGCATTCCTGTGGATATGCACGAGAAGGAACACCGTAGCGCCCTTGAAGTGGTGATGACGGTACTGCACGCCGGCGGTAAGTTCGACAAAGGTTCCTACAAGGTGTCGGGTGGATTGCACGGTGTTGGTGTGAGCTGCGTGAACGGTCTGAGTACGAAGATGATTTCCCAGGTGTTCCGTGACGGCAAGATTTACCAGCAGGAATACCGCAAGGGCAAACCTCAGTATGACGTAAAGGTAGTCGGCGAGACCGACTTACGTGGAACGCGTCAGCAGTTCTGGCCTGACGACACGATATTTATCACGACCACATATAAGTTTGACATACTGGCCAACCGTATGCGTGAGCTGGCCTTTCTGAATGCCGGTATCACCATTACGCTGACCGACCTCCGCCTGGATGTAAACGCCGAGGCCGGAATTGATGGTGTACGAACGGAGAAATACTACTCTGAGGGTGGTCTGAAGGACTTTGTCCGTTATCTGGACCGCAACCGTATGCATTTGTTCGACGATGTGATTTATCTGAACACTGAGAAGCAGGGCACTCCGATTGAGGCTGCCGTCATGTACAATACAGGTTACAATGAGAACCTGCATTCCTACGTGAACAACATCAACACGATTGAGGGCGGTACACACCTGACTGGTTTCCGTCAGGCGTTGACCCGCGTGCTGAAGAAATA
>CALAVF010000279.1 GCA_937892315.1 uncultured Prevotellaceae bacterium
AGAGGCATTAATATCATCAGCATCGCGATTGATGCACCCCAGGATGTCATCAGTGCCGTCTCGGGAAAGATCGGCAGGCTGCCGGGCGTGAGCATCAAGGACGGAAGGCTGCTCTGGAACAATGAGCCGCTCAAACTGATGATGAACGGCAGGGAGATGTTCAGCGAAGGCATGCTGCTGAAACACCTACCGGCAGAGGCGGTGGAGAACATCAAGGCATACGACCAGAAGAGCGAACTGGCAGAGCGGACGGGTGTGAAGGACGGCAAGGAGGAACACGTGCTGGATGTGAGCATCAAGCCGTCGTGGATGGACAAATTCTATGGCGGATTGATGGGGGCAGGCTATTCGAGCGGACATTATGCGACGGAATTGAACGCCATGCGGCTGAGCGACAACAACCCCCTGATGCTCTTCGGACGTGTGGCAAACGAGCCTGCTGAGATAAAATACAAGACCATGAACTCCATCAGCAGTTCCTCGGGTGGTGAGCCTGTGGAGCAGCAGATGGCATCGGTGGGGTATCAGCATTCGTGGGACTCAGGACAGGCTTTTCGCCACAACTACTGGAATCTCACGACCAACCCCAACCACACCGACCGAAACAAGGAGAGTTGGGAGCACACGCAGACGTTCTTGCCCGGCACGACTCCCACCGAGAGTCACACTACCAGCCACGAGTATCAGCACGACATGAATGTGCCGCTCCATTCCGTCTCGAACCTATACATAGGGCAAAAATACGCCCTAAGGCTGGAGGGCAAGGTCGCGTATGAAGAGGGACGGAAGGAGAGCGAACGGGAACAAGAGCAGTTAAACCTCGTCCATTCCACCTACCACTCCTCCCAGCACACCAAAGGCATCACTGGCAACGGCGAGGCATCGCTGACACGCTACATCGAAAATGGTGCCGCATCGACCAGCATCAGTTTGGATTTCAGAAACATGAACAACAAAGGAGCATCAGAGGGGAATTACCACTACTACACCCCTACCCCACGAAATACGCTCGACCTGCAAAGTTACGACACAGACATTCGCCACCTGTCTGCCAGATGGCATGTGGGTCTCTCGAAAGGATTGGGAGAACACGTGTTCATAGGTACCAATTTCCGCACCACCTACCAGAACGACACTCGCGATGAACAGCGTCTGCGAGACGACATGCTCGACCTCGCCAACAGCCTCAACAGTCACACCCAAACATGGGAGAACACCTTTTCGACGGGTACCACCCTCACGTATGGCACCCTCACGTTGCGTCCATCCATCGGCTTCTCCCATCAGCACGAGCACCTTGACTATCAACGAGCCGCACTCGACACCATCGCACGAAGAAACCTGCTGTTGGTGAGTCCATCCTTCGACCTGAAATATAAAATCAAGAAGCAGATGACGCTGAAAGGCTCGTTGGGCTATTCGACGAATCCAGCCAACCTGTTGGATTGCATCGATTATGTGGACGATACCAATCCGCTCTACATCCAATCGGGCAATTCGCAACTGAAGAACAGTCACACGCTCCGTGCTGGCATCAACTACAATCTGCTGCTCGTTCGTGCCAATCAGGCATTGAGTTTTTCAGCGGATTATCAGAAGCAGTACGACCCCATCGCCCCTGTGCTGCACTACGAGTCGCAGACGGGTGTGTATCATGCCACGCAGCAGAATGTGGAGGGCGGCAGCAGATGGGACATCGGTCTTGACTATGAGCGCAGCATCGGCGAGCACTTCACGTGGCGAAACAAACTGTCGGAAGGATTTGGAAAGAGTTACGGCATCTTGACCTTGGTGGATGAAGAGACGGAGGTGACGTACAATCGGCAAAAGGAGTCGCATTTTTCTTATTCGTTGGGGGCTGAATATGGCATCAAGGATTGGACGCTCAACTTTACCAACGAGTTTCAGTGGACGAACTTCACCTACAGCGACGCATCGCAGCAGGGACAAGACATTTTCCACAACGAGACGGTGCTGAACATCCGTTATCGACTCTCCCACTGGACGTTCCACCTCCGTCCGAAACTCGTGATTGACCGTGGTCATATTGCCTCGGAGATGAACACGAACCAGTTCCTGTTGAACGCTTCGGTCACCTATAAGTTCCTGCACAACAAGGCGGAACTGACACTGGACGGCAAAGACCTTTTCAATCAAGTCAGACGCAACACCTACCACATCACACCCACCACCCATACGGAGAGCGGCACGCACTACCTGCACCACTATGTGGCACTGACGTTCAAGTATAAGTTTGATGCGAAGGATCAGAAGCGGTAGCCGATGCTGGCTGTGGCTGTCCAGTCGGTCAGACGTCCGGTAGTGTCCTTGTGGCTGTAGCGGTATTGCTGCCATTGACCTGTGGCAGAAGCAAACCAGCGTTTGTAATTGTACACCACGGCGGCACGTCCCATGAGGGTGAACTTCATGCGGCTATGGTTGGTTTCGGAGCCTCGTTCAGCAATGGCTATGTCGTCAATACTGAAATCATCTTCCATAATGCGTTCCATCCCTTTCACATCATACGTCCAAATCTTCAGGAAGTTGTCGAGCGACACCATCGGCATGGCGGTCAAGTTCACCACCAACCCCTTGAAGGGCACCCAGTTGTAGCCATATCCTGCACTGAGGTTGATTTGACGCATTTTGATGCGACCAATATTGTTCATGACATTGATGACCGCCCAGTTTTGGTTATTGGCATAGTCGGCCTCCGCTTCCAACCACGATGCACCGACGATGAAACTGCCCGCCGAGCGGCGCTGAATGTAGCCGAGACCTCGGGTGGAGGCGTTGGAGTAGTGGCGATGGTTGAACACATAATAGCCATCGATGAGGAGCGACTTCATCTCAATGGGGGAATCCAGATGGTAGTTGTAGTAATCCACCATGCCACGTTTCAGGTTCTCCTGCTGCTCGGGAGTCTCGTCGGTAAACACAAAGTCGTCGGTGATGCCATAGGTCTGCCGCACTTCGGGGTCGACCACCTTAAACTTGCGGTACTGCACATTGAAGCCGAAGCGGTTGCCGTTGGTGCCCAACTGGAAACGCGAACCACTCTGATGTCCCACCTTGACCATGTAGGCAGCGATGAGGGAGCGATACCCCACACGCACACCTGCAGAGCCATCAACACCTGTGGTCACATCGGGCTCCCACGAAAAAATGAGGCCACTGCTTTCTGACGTCGACTTCATCTTGAGCGACACTTCGTTGAGGTTGCCCATGCCCATCACACGCCATCGCTGCTTGGGCACTTCGATGTAGCGGGCATCGACCGAATGGTAGGCGACAGAATCGAGATAGTTCTCCACTTGATGAAGGGCTTTACTGACTGCTTCTTGAGCAAAAGAGGGGGTGGCAGAAAGGATGCCGACTGCCACGGTAAGAATGAGGTTAGTAGGTTTCATTGAGGTATTGGATAAGATTGTTGAATGCAAAGTTAGAAAAAATTATTGAAAGTGCCAAAGGTTTTCGGGGGAAAATAGGTTATGGACGATAAATGATGTGTAGTTTTCCGTCGTCAATGATCGCCTGAAAACCATGAGGACGCAGCGGCGTAAGGTCAACAGTGGCATGTTCGCCATACCGCTCGAACAGGAGCAGGGCGAGGATGCCCATATTGAGGCGGAGATTGATTTCGAGGCAGGGATGAATGCTGCCACCGGCGGTCTTGAGCATGTCAATGCCGACAGGACCCTGATAGGCGATGGCGGACAGATGTTCTCTGTGATAATCGATGAGCCGATGCAAGAGGGAGGCATCCACATCGATGCGTCGCAGCAGGTGCTCTTGGCTCTCCACATAATTGTAGCCATACGCCCCGTGCTCGCCTGTGGCAAAGACGGAATAGCCCAAAAAGGTGACGGCGTGGTCGGGGTGGATGAAAAACTCCATCGCAAAATCAAGCACCTTATCCTCATAAAATCGCTCCACCACGAAGCCGCCCTGCGAAGAGAGGAAGCCTTGCAGACGCTTCTGGGTGGGCTGGTCGAGCGTATCGAACACAAACACCCCACGCCCAGAGGATGACCAGGGGGACTTGAATATCCGCTGGTGAGATACCTCCATCCCCTCTAAACCGACCACGACGTGGTCGGTGAATCGACCACGACGTGGTCGGTCGGTCGACCACGACGTGGTCGATTGAGAGGCACCGAGGGCATCCCACGAGAGGTTCTGCGGGTCAACCCACCGCATAGTGTCGCCCAACAGTCGGGGGTCGTTCAGTTCTGCCAAGAGCCTCTTCACATAGCCGCACGCAAACTCCCTGCTCGACAGCCGCCTCACCTCTTCCAGCCACTCGTCGGTGGGCAACTGCTCTACAGGCACTCCCATCTGGCGGTATCGCTGCTTTGTGGCAAGGCTCCATCCCCACGGCCCTGCAAACGGGGTGTCGTCCCACGCACGAGCCAATGCCGCCAAGTCCGCCTCCATCTGCTGGATGCGTTTTGGAGGCAGATACTGACGCACATGGGCTGCGAGTGCCATGTCGTTGGAGGGGTTAAACAGCGACGGAATGCTCATCAATCTTCTTTTTTTCCGACAAAAGTAACGAAAAAAGGGCATTTCTCCGCCGTTCTCCCCTGCTTTTCTCTACAAAAGAGCCTTTTTCTCGCAGAAAATGCCTACATTTGTACCCTCAAAGCAATGTGTCGCTGCTACACAAACACCGATTCTTACCGATGAAACAACTTCTTCAACGCATCAAACACTGGTTGAGCCTCCTCTCTTTCAAGACGGGTGTCATCGTGCTCTCGCTCTGCATCCCCTTCTATATCCTCTCCTTTGCCCAGATGGCTCTCCCCATCAGTGCCGCAGCCAAGAGTGC
>CALAVF010000280.1 GCA_937892315.1 uncultured Prevotellaceae bacterium
TCTTGAAGAGTCCCTTCTCGTAGAGGAAGAGCGTCCAGAGGTGATCCTTCAGATTGAAGGTGGTGTCCGATTTCTTGTACTGCTCATACTTCGCCCAACACTTCGCCAAGAGGTCACGATACGCCTGCGGCTCGATGTGCCAACCCTTGTCGGGTGATGCCTTGTCGGCACTCGTCGGACAGTAGCGGCCAAAGGCAAAGATGTCTGCATGATGCTCCACCACGAGGTCGATGATGTCAGGAATCTCGTGGATGTTCGTTCCCGACACAGTCGTCATGATGGCACAATGCATCCCTGCCTTCCGTATTGTGGCAATCGCTTCCAAGGTGCGGTCAAAAGACCCAGGCTTGCGGAAGAAGTCGTGCGTCTCTCTCATTCCGTCGATGCTGAGTTGATATTTGCGGCATCCCAGTTCTTTCATCCGTTGGCACACCTCATCCGTCAGGTGGAACGGGTTGCCCATCAGTGTGAAGGGGATGCCTTTTGAATGTACCAGTTCGAGAAAGTCCCAGAAACGGCTGTGCAGAATGGGGTCGCCTCCCGTGATATATAAATAAGGTAGGCGGTGCATCCGCTCGCACATGCGTTCCACGTTTGCAAGCACTGCCACCAACCTTTCCCACGGCATCTCCACCATCTTCGGGCGGTTGGGCGAGGAAAAGATGTAGCAGTGCTTGCAACGTTGGTCGCACTCGTCAGTGATATGCCATTGGAAGGCGAAGTATTCCATTACTTCTCTCCTGCTCCGCAAGCACTGCCACAAGCGGCGGGCTTTTCTTCTGCGGGCTTGTCGCCTGTTCCGCAAGCACTGCCACAAGCAGCAGGTTTCTCCGCAGGTTTGTCACCGCTACCACATGCACTGCCACATGCTGCAGGCTTCTCTTCACTTAACTTCATGAGACTCTGTGCACTGTGTACAAAGTTCAAATCGACTCTTTTCATGTTTTTGTGTTTTTAAAGAGGTTAATAAATAAGAATGGTAACTTTTCGTAAGTTACGGTTGCAAAGTTAAAACAAAAATCTGGAAGAACAAAGAACGAATGTCGATGTTTGTTACTTTCCGATGGAGAGTAACACTGAAAACAAGGCGGTTATGATTCCTCTTTTTATGTTTTTTTAGATTTTTTTCTTCCTCTTGAAAAACCTTTTCACTTGTTTCACGCCTTCCGCTCCGAGGATGGTGATTCCGCCATACTGGAACGTCTTGGCAAGTCCGAACAGCACGACCCAGAGGGCACTCTTGGCTACGGCACTGATGGGGAGAGCCATCTGGGCAAAGGAGAGGAT
>CALAVF010000281.1 GCA_937892315.1 uncultured Prevotellaceae bacterium
GGAGTTCAGACGTGTGCTCTTCCGATCTTGGCAGGGGCAGCCATTAACACTTGCCCAGGGCGCCGCTGTTGCTTCGCTCTTGACTGTGCTGGAATTTGCGAGATTCAGGTCTGCCAAGAAACGAACCTTTTCAGGACGCTGTCATCGATGTTTCTGTTAGTGCTCCCTCCCTTTGGTCGGGAACACGGTGCAAAGTTACTACTTTTTGTTGATTCGGACAAACTTTTTTTCTAAAAACAAAAGAAAGAAGAGGCTGAATAGTCAGCCTCTTTTTTTTTGTTTAATGGTTATCCGCAATCCCCCGACAACGCCCCGGAGGGGCAATGAGTTGCCAGACCAGGGCATCGCGCCTCCAGTACACTAGAGCCACAGTCCTCGCCCAGGGGCAATATGCGGTGGAGCTTGTCGCGGAAAATAGAGCAGGGACGGGGCGGCTGATACTTTTTTTGTTTTAATAATTGACATAGAACAAGGGCTTTGTGTCAAAAAGTAACTTTTTCCGTGTTTTTTTTGATAAAATGTTTGGTATTTCGAGAATTTAGTTTAACTTTGCAACCGAAAACGAATGTTTGGGAACATTTCGTCAAGACAACCCCCTGGGTTACGAAACACCCCACGAAAGAAAAATCACATTTGGTAAACAATAGTTTTAATTAAAAAAGTAAAAATTATGAATGCAGCACAAGTTGTTGAGTCTCTGAAGCAGAGATTTCCTAATGAGCCTGAGTACATCCAGGCCGTGAGTCAGGTACTTCCTACCATTGAGGAGGAATACAACAAGCATCCTGAGTTTGAAAAAGCCAATCTTATAGAGCGCCTGTGCATCCCCGACCGGGTGCTCCAGTTCCGTGTCACGTGGGTCGACGACCAGGGAAAGGTTCAGACCAACATGGGCTATCGCATTCAGCACAACAACGCCATTGGCCCGTACAAAGGCGGTCTGCGCTATCACAAGAGCGTGAATCTGGGCATCCTGAAGTTCCTGGCCTTCGAGCAGACCTTCAAGAACTCGCTCACCACGCTGCCTATGGGCGGTGCCAAGGGTGGCTCAGACTTCTCGCCCCGTGGCAAGAGCGACGCCGAGGTGATGCGGTTTTGCCAGGCATTCATGAATGAACTCTACCGCTACATCGGTCCCGAAGTGGACGTGCCGGCTGGCGACATCGGCGTGGGTGCCCGTGAGGTGGGCTACCTGTTCGGCCAGTACAAGAAGTTGACTCGCGACTGGAGCGGTGTGCTGACGGGCAAGGGCTTGGAGTTCGGCGGAAGCCTCATTCGCCCTGAAGCAACGGGCTACGGCGGCCTGTACTTCGTGCGGAAGATGTTGCAGACACACGGACACGACATTCAGGGAAAGACCATCGCCATCAGCGGCTTCGGCAATGTGGCGTGGGGTGCGGCAAAGAAGGCAACGGAACTGGGCGGCAAGGTCATCACCATCAGCGGTCCCGACGGCTACATCTACGACCCAGCCGGGCTGGACGAGGAGAAAATCAAGTACATGCTCGAACTGCGTGCATCGGGCAACGACATCTGCCAACCCTACGCCGACCAGTTCCCAGGCTCGACCTTCGTAGAGGGCAAACGTCCGTGGGAGGTGAAGTGCGACATCGCCCTGCCATGTGCCACGCAGAACGAACTGAACGACAACGATGCCCGCCAACTCATCGAAAACGGTTGCCTCTGCGTGGGCGAAATCAGCAACATGGGCTGCACACCCGAGGCGATTGACGCTTTCATCGACGCCAAGATGCTCTACGCTCCGGGCAAGGCGGTGAATGCAGGCGGCGTGGCAACTTCAGGACTGGAAATGAGTCAGAACGCCATGCACCTCAGTTGGTCGGCAGAAGAGGTGGACAAGCGTCTGCACGGCATCATGGAGGGCATCCACGAGCAGTGCGTGCGGTACGGTCGCCAACCCGATGGCTACGTCAACTACGTCAAAGGAGCCAACGTCGCCGGATTTATGAAAGTGGCGAAGGCGATGATGGCACAAGGCATCGTATAGCCAAGAGACTTCGGCGGAACGCAGTGGAGCCAACGTCTCCTCGGATGATGGCACAAGGCATCGTATAGCCAAGAGACTTCGGCGGAACGCAGTGGAGCCAACGTCTCCTCGGATGATGGCACAAGGCATCGTATAGCCAAGAGACTTCGGCGGAACGCAGTGGAGCCAACGTCTCCTCGGATGATGGCACAAGGCATCGTATAGCCAAGAGACTTCGGCGGAACGCAGTGGAGC
>CALAVF010000282.1 GCA_937892315.1 uncultured Prevotellaceae bacterium
AATACCACGAGTACCTGTCACAACAATTTTCATCGGAAATGCTTATGATTCAAATAAAATGCCTAACTTTGCAATCCGTAATCAAAAAAACGACATGAACAAACTGTTCACACTCATCAAAGAAAGCCTCCAATACGTTAGTATCATCTTTATCTCGTTAGCATCTGCCTTATGGCTCAGACTAACGGGACAAAAACATTAGTTGATTTCTATATTCCTATCCGTTTCTGCAATTGTTCCCTCGTATCCTTGACTTTCCACATCTGCATTGACAATATCCTCACCACGTTTCCCCTTCAGAGCCTCAACAGAATCAGCAGATAAGCCATTATTGATAACGGCATTCACATCACAAGTGGAGAGTTCATCCAAATCCTCTTTCTTCACAATACCATCTCGATAATCGCACACAATCGGGTTCTCATACATAGAATACTTCATGCCCAACAACTGCTTCGCCTTATGCTTTGCCACCCACATGGCAGGAGTCGCAATGTACTTTTTCATGGCTGGTGCCACTGAACCTATCATCCAACAGTTGCGGTCACAGCAACGCACCTTCTTACGCACCTTTTCAGCCTCTGGCGAGTTCCACAACTCATCCCACGTCTGACGATTCAGATTACCCATCACCTCCTTGTCCTTCGTCCCATTGCATGGCATCACATCCCCATACGGGTCAATGAAGAACGTATCAAAACTCATGTCACAAGGCAACAGACGCTTTTGCCCGTAAATATAATTGATCAGCCCGTGATTAAAATAAGCACGAAACCATTTTTTCGGAGAATTAGACTTCAACAATTCATTGATAAGATTCTCAAAGTTCTGTGCCACCATCGGGCGGTCTTTGATGATGTTCTTCGCCTCCACGAAATAGAACGAGTTATGCAGCGAAGCCGTCGCAAACTCCATGCCCATTTCATTGCTAATCTGATACAAAGGCACCAAGTCAGATGCATTCTTATCCTGCACCGTCATACCAAAGCCCACATCCTTCATCCCCATCTCACGCAACTTCTTCAGCGTCGTATAGCCACGCTGGTATCCATCATTCAACCCCCGAATCTCATTATTCGTCTTCTCCAATCCCTCAATCGAGATACGAATACCAATCTGAGGAAACTCCTTACACAAATCAATGATTCTATCCGTAAAGAACCCATTCGTCGAAATCACGATGCGGTCACTCTTCTTATACAACTCACGCACCACCTCCTTCAAGTCCGTGCGTATAAACGGCTCCCCGCCCGTGATGTTCGTGAAATACATCCTCGGCAACTTCTTGATGGTCTCAATGCCAATTTCCTCCTCCGCCTTCGAAGGAGCCTTATAGCGGTTGCACATCGAGCAACGTGCATTGCAACGGTACGTCACAATGACCGTACCATTCAAATTCTTTTCTGACATATTCCTTATTGTAATACTTATATTTTCTTAGTCAACCATTAAGATTTTTGGAATTAAATCCAAAATTCTATTAATATTTTTGGATTCCAATCAAATAATTATTATCTTTGTATCCGGAATCAATAACGAACAGCATATGATAAAGCGTCTATTAGAAAACCAAATTGTTTCTTTGCTGGGAAGTGGCAAAGCCGTCATCATTATGGGAGCACGCCAAGTGGGCAAGTCCACCCTCTTAGACAGTATTTTTCAAAATCGTGATAACATACTATGGATGACGGGTGACGACTTAGATGTACAAGAACTCTTCAGCCAAATGTCATCCACACGTCTTAGAGCCATTTTAGGATCTGCGAAAACACTTATCATCGACGAGGCTCAACGGATTCCGGATATAGGGCTTCGCTTGAAACTCATTACCGACCATATAAAAGATGTACAGGTTGTCGCCACAGGCAGCAGTTCATTTGAACTCGCATCAAAAGTCAACGAGTCACTTGCTGGGCGAAAGAGGGAATTCCACATGTTCCCTGTTTCATTCAGTGAAATGGTTTCACATACCAATCTTCTCGAAGAACTCCGTCTCATCCCTCACAGATTAATCTATGGTTATTACCCAGAGGTCGTCTGTAATCCTGGTAATGAACAGGTTATATTGAAAGAACTCTCCGACAGTTTCCTGTATAAAGATATACTTTCATTCGAAAGCATCAACAAACCAGACAAGATAGTCCGTCTTCTCAAGGCCTTAGCCTATCAGATAGGCAGCCAAGTGAGTTATAACGAAGTTGCACAACTTATCGGTTTAGATTCAAAGACCGTCGAACGTTATGTTGATATCCTCGAAAAGTCATACATTATTTTCCGTTTGGGCAGTTTCTCCCGTAACCTGCGTAATGAACTAAAGGCAAGTCGTAAGATATATTTCTGGGATCTGGGCATCCGCAATCTGCTGATTGGGAATCTTTCCCAAGTTGAGAATCGCACCGACGCAGGAGCCTTATGGGAAAACTTCATCATTGCCGAGCGTCTGAAGCGTAACAGTTATGCAGACCGTATTTGTCAATATTGGTTCTGGCGTACTCAACAGCAAAAAGAGATTGACTATATGGAAGAAGAGAATGGGATGTTGAATGCCTATGAGTTCAAATGGAACGACAAGAAATCCAAAGTTCGGGTTCCCGAATCATTTGTCAAGGCATATCCCGATGCCACCTTTAAAGTTATTACGCCCCAAAATATAGATGAATTTCTATTATAATCCAAAACACATCCTCACATACTTCGGTGCTTCCTTCTCAATCATTCTTGCTATGTTGCCACCAGTGTAAACGCCAGGAATGGCCCTCCCAGCCTCTTCACCTTCGCCATCACCACATCCTTATAACTTTTATCCTTACGAATACAAGTATAATAAAACAGCCATCCACTGATGAATAAAAACAAATCTACACCCAAGAAAAAAATATTTTTTCCCATCTGACATTCAGAAATTGGGAAAGTGCATTGCAACGGTATTTCACGATGACCGTACCGTTCAGTTTCTTTTCTGCCATAAAAAGTGTTTGATTATTTTCCAAATTCCACAAGCAATTCGTCGTCCGACACATCAAATTGCTTGCATTGCAAATATTTCAAAGTTCGTTCTAACCTTGACATCTCTGACGCATCTCTAATGGCATTCACCAGTTTCTTTATTCTCGGATCCTTATCAGACTCACAACTTTTTGTGACAGCCTTCAATTCTTCCAAGGTAGACGGCAATTCAAAATCTTCCATACAAAGTCCAATTTCCTCTACGCACGAAAGAATAAAGTCTTCTGCCGCCTTCGAAACAACCATCAAATAATGCGGCCTTATATTATGCTTCATCAAGGTCAAATGTCCAATCTGAGATAACACCACGAAATCATTGTATCCCGAAGGCTTCTTCTTATC
>CALAVF010000283.1 GCA_937892315.1 uncultured Prevotellaceae bacterium
TATAAAATTTAAGTTGGATTTTATAAAATCTAAGTTTAGTTTTAAGAACGTCTGCGGCAAAAGGAGGTTGGAGGTACGTCTTTTTTACTTTTTTCTCATCGGGCAAAACACAAAAAACGGGCGAATTTGTTTTGTTCGATGGGTTATTTGTTGTATCTTTGTGGCGAATTTGTTGAAGACCTTCGTCCAAAGAAGTTTTTATTAACCCTATAAAACCTATTGGAACAATGAAAAAACTATTTTTTGTGTTGGCAGGGATGTTGATGTCCATGCTGTTTATGAGTTGCACGAATGCGAAAACTGGTGCTGCCCAGACAGAGGCGGAGGCTGAAGATGAGGCAGGAGGTCTGTTCGCCATCGGCAAGCCCGTTTTTGAGAAATTTGTGGTGGTGAATGCAGATGAGGGCACACCTATCTATCAGAAGGCGAACCCCAACAGCCCGACGCTGTGCCGCTGGATGGAGAAAAAAGGCTGGGGTGATCAGTATCAGTGGTCGGACAAAGCGGTGCCCGAAGACTACAGGTCGAATGAAAGTATGGCATGGGCAGGCGACCTCTATGCTGTGACGGGCGAAGAGGGCGACTTCTACAAGGTCAATCTCCTCAACCTTTCGGATGACATTGAGGCGGGATACATCCTCAAAGACCAGACCTCCGACATCAGCCCGGAACCCTACACAATTGACTTGGTTGAGGAATTCGAACTCGATACGGAATACATGGAATCCTGTCAACGGGTCATCAAGGAGGGAAAGTACAAGAACCTGGTCGTCTGTTTCTCTACACCCGAAATCAATGGCGAATTCAAAGAAAGGCTGGAACTCGGCGTGATGCTCGACGGTTGCATCGCCTACCCGCTCGCAGGTGAAATCCACTGCTGGTCAAAGCCCGATTTGGACAAGGTGAAACTATCGGATGAAGGCGATTATGTTCTTCTCAACTACCCCGAAAGCATGGTGCTTAAACAGGACGATGGGCAAGACCTCATAGACCTGCGGAAACTGTCGGAGGATGAAATCGGGGAAATCGTCAACACCATGCAGAGCCGCAAGTTTGATAAGGTTCGCTATGACTTTCTCTTCCCTGCCATGGGCATTAGGTCAATCACTTTGAAAGGGAAAAGTGAAAAATAAAGAACGATTTAACAATTGAATAACGATGGTTAAACACATTATCCTCTGGACATTGAATCCAGAACTCTCGGAAAACGAGAAAAACGACGTGAAGAAAGGCATCAAGGCTGGTCTGGAAGGACTGGTGGGCAAGGTGCCCGGACTGATTGACGTAAAGGTAAACATCGACGGACGTCTGGCATCGTCAAACGCCGACGTGATGCTGGACAGCACGCTGGAGTCGGAAGCGGCTCTGAAGGGCTATGCCGTTCATCCTGAGCACGTGGCTGTGGCGAACACGAAGGTGCGTCCCTACACGGTGCAGCGGTCTTGTCTGGATTTTGTCATCTAAAAAAACGGAACTGCCATGAGAAACAAAGGATGGAGAAACCTGTGGCTGTGCGGTGTGGCGATGCTATCTGCCGCCACGATGAATGCACAAGAGAAAGAGCCTTTCTGGTTGGGTGCCGACATGGGGTGGCTGACCGAGATGGAGGCGAATGGGCATAAGTTCTACGACAAGCAAGGTCGGGAGCGGGAGTGTATGTCACTGATGGGCGACTATGGCATCAACGCAGAACGCATCCGTGTGTGGGTGAACCCGGTGAAGCACGGAAACTGGTGCAACAAAGAGGATGTGCTGGTGAAGTGCAAACGTGCCAAGGCGGTGGGGCAAGCCATCATGATTGACTTCCACTACAGCGACTGGTGGGCTGACCCCGGCAAGCAGAACATCCCCGAAGGGTGGCGTGGCTTGTCCTTCGAGAAGATGAAGGAGGCTCTGGCTGCCCACACGATGGAGGTGCTGACTTATCTGAAAGACAATCAGATAGATGTGAAGTGGGTGCAGGTGGGCAACGAAACGAGCAACGGCATGTTGTGGAGCGTGAAGATGGACCCCAAGACGGGTTGGGAGTGGAAGGACGAGAACGGACGCACCCAAATCGTGGAATACATGGGACATCTGGAAAAGAATCCTGAACAATATGCTGGCTTCTTCAAGGCGGGTTATGAAGCGGTAAAAAAGGTCTATCCAGATGCCATCTGCATCGTCCACCTCGACAACGGCTTCGACAACGACCTCTACAACCGCAACCTCGACACGCTGCTCAAGTACGGGGCAAAGTTCGACATGATTGGCATGTCGCTCTATCCCTACTGGAGCATGGAGGCAGGCAAGGAACCATCGGCAGAGAAGACCATCGCCGACTGCATCCGAAACATCAACCTCGTGACGAAGAAATACGGGGTAGATGTGATGATTACGGAGACGGGCTATCTGGTGGACGAGAAGAATCCGAAGGTGATGGAGGAAGGGCGTGACCAACTTCGTCAACTCATCTACGAAAGCAAAACTCGCACAGGCGGCCACTGCAAGGGCGTGTTCTACTGGGAACCCGAGTGCCGACCACGGCAGTATAAGTTGGGGGCTTTCACAGAGGATGGGCATCCGACGGCTATCATGGACGGCTTCTTGAGTGAGAGTCAGAACGGACAGTTGTGGTTTGACACAGATGGCAAACACATCAATGCCCACGGCGGCAACATCCTCCAGTATGGCGACACGTATTATTGGTATGGCGAGAACCGCCCTTACGAGGGTTTCACCACCGAGGTGGGCGTGTCGGTTTACTCCTCCAAAGACCTGAAGACATGGAAGAACGAGGGTGTGGCATTGGCTGTCAGCGAAGAGGCTGGACACGACATCGAGCGTGGCTGCATCATGGAACGCCCCAAGGTGGTGTACAACGAAAAGACGAAGAAGTTCGTCATGCTCTTCCATCTCGAACTGAAAGGGCGTGGCTATGAGGCGGCTCGTGTCGCCTTTGCCGAAAGCGAGTCACCCACAGGTCCCTTCCGCTACATCCGCAGCACCCGTTTGAACGCTGGCATCTGGCCTTTCGACATGGACAAAAAGGCACAGAAAGCCGCTCAGCAGACGGATGCCGCCAAGTGGAAGGACTGGTGGACGGACGAGTGGAGAGCCGAGGTGAAGAAGGGCATGTACCTGTGGAAAGACTTCCAAGGTGGACAAATGAGCCGCGACATGACCGTCTATATCGACGATGACGGCAAGGCATACCACATCACTTCGTCGCAGGAGAACCTGACGCTGCTGGTCAGCGAACTGACGGACGACTATCTGGACTTCACGGGCAAATACAACATGGTGGCCCCTGGCGGTCAGAACGAGGCTCCCTGCATCGTGAAGCACGATGGCACCTACTGGCTCATCTGCTCAGGCTGCACCGGCTGGGCACCCAACGAAGCCCGCATGTTCCGCTCCGAAAGCATCTGGGGACCTTGGACACAGTTGCCCTCCCCGTTTGTGGGCGAAGCCACGGGTTATCACAAGATGCCTGCCGAGAAGACTTTCGGTGCTCAGGGCACATATATCTATAACATGAATGGCAAGCCCATTTTCATGGCAGACATCTGGAATCCCAGACACCTTTCGCAGAGTCTCCACCTCTGGCTCCCCATCGAGTTTAGCAGCGAGGGCGTGCCCGTCATTCGATGGGTAGATAAGTGGTAAAACCATCCCTTTTTCATCGAGCCGGAAATCCATTTTCCATAGGTAAAAAGAGCAACTGAAACCGTAAGTTGCTCTTTTTCTTTGTGTTTGGCAGAAATGAGGGGTGGCACATTTTCCATAGGGTAGATGATACAAGTAATGATGAAAAGTCGTAACTTTGCAGCAGAAACCAATCACCAAAACCCATGAAAGGACTTCAACTAATAGGAATGTGGGTGTTGCTCTGCCTGTTGATGGCTTGCAGACACCCCCAAGGCAGCACTCCTGACGATGCCATGACAGCCCAAACCTGTCTTGAGGCGGGCGAAGCGGAGTTGGCTCGTGACAGCGTGCAACAAGGGGAGACGTTGTTGCGACGAGCCATCCGTCTGGCAGAGAAGTCGGCAGATTGGCACACCTGCTACATTGCCTGCCAGCGATTGGCAAAATCGCTCTCGTGAAGCAACAGCGAGGAGGCACTGCTGTTGGCAAAGAAGGCGGTGGAAGTCTATGAAACCCACCCCGACGATGAACGCAACCACATTATATTATTAGACTTTGCAGGAACGTATGCCTCGCAACTTGCCTACAACACCGACGATGACTATACCGAGGCACTCGCCCTCACCAAGCGTGCCCACGAGTTGGCGGTGAAAGAGAAAGCCGAGGATTTGGTTTGTCAGACCCTCACCACCCTTGCCAACATCCATTGGGCGATGGAGGACTATCCGCAAGCACTTGACGAGGCTCGAAAAGCGGAACAACTTGCCACCCCCGACCTGCTGCAAGGCACCTTGCAGGTGTTGGCACGGTGTTACCTCAGTTGCGACTCGCTGCAACAAGCCGAAGCCACCTATCGCCGCATGGAACCCGGCGATGACATCCACGCCGCCTACATCGTGCAGAGCAATCTGGCAAAAATCGCCACTCGCCGACTTGCCCCCGAAGAGGCGGAAGAAGCCATCGACGAGGCATTTGAGGAGGTGGAAGCACTTTACTTTCAGGCACTTGCCCAGAAAGATGCTTACTACCAAACGACCTTGCAGCAGGAGAAGGAAAACGAACACTTGGCATACACCGCCGCCTTGCATCGCCGCACCCTCGTTGGCATCATTGCCGCCCTTGCCATCCTGCTGACAGCGACGGTGCTGGTGCTTCGCTATCGTTTGCGGCTGGTGCGACAGCAACGTGCCTACGAAGTGGCTCAACATGAGCAGGAGAAGCGACACATGCAGAAAGAGGCAGAGCGCCAGCAACAGCAACTGCACCAGTCGCAAGAGGTGGTCGCATTCTTGCAGAACTTCATCCTGCAACGCTCGGAAGTGATTCGGAAACTGAATGAGAGCCGCAGTCGACACATCAACCTCAACCCGAAAGAGTGGGCAGACGTGGAACGCACGCTCAATGCCATTGATGGCGACCGCTTCACACGCCTGCGAACTGACTACCCCGAGATGAAGGAAGAGGACATCCAACTCTGCATCCTCACCCGCTTGCAACTCTCCAACCGTTCCATCGGCAACATCTACGGGCTCACCGTCTCTGCCGTCCAGCACCGCAAATTGAAACTGAAAAAAGAGATTTTCGGCGAGACCAACCCCGACGTGACTTTGGAGCAAGTGCTTACCCAATCGGGCATTCAAATAGACAAAAAACAATAACCTATAAAACAGAAAAATCATGAAAAAGATTTACTTAACAATGGTACTTTACCTGTTTGCCATTGGCGGATGGGCACAAGAGGAGACAATTGGCAATGGAATGAACTCTGACGAGTACAAATCAGCCACGCTCGAATACTTCGACATCACGGAAGAGGAATGGGAAGAAATAGGGTATGATGCGGGCGAGTCCCTTGACTTTGAATTTCTTGATGACACCCTGAATGTCACGGGATATCTGGATTTGAATTGCTACAATTATCAGATTGGTTGTACCATCCATGATGACGGGAAGATTGACGTAAAAGTGTATCCAATCAATGTCTCTGAAGATGAAGAACAGCCTGATTGCATGGTGCTCCGAAGAGCCGAAGCCAAAATTCCCGGCTTCAAGGAAGGAACGTACCAAATCGCATTTGGGGGGCAAGCACCTGTAGAGATTGTATGCAAGGGTGAAAAGATTGCAGATTACCGCCCATTCATTGAGGAAGGCAAAGAGTGGATTGTGAAATGTGTTGAGGGGGACTCCTATTATCTTGTGCATTATACTTTTTCAGACGACGCTGAGTTTGTCTCTGTGGAAGGGAAACCATGCAAAAAGTTAATCGAGCGATATGACTTCAGCCCTATGGATAAGGCAGGAATCGGTCATCCCGCGATATACGGAGGTGAAACGGGATTCATTTACGAAGAAGGGAAACGTGTCTATTTTGCAGTACGTGGCGAGGAAAAACTGAACTTGCTGTATGACTTCGGGGCAGAAGTGGGCGACACAATCAATGTATATTCCACACAGGGGAATGCGATTGGGGCTTATATCGTTGAAGATAAAAGAAAGGAAGAATCTGATTGCTATAAAGGCATCTGCACACAAGTGCGGAAAGACCCAGGTCTTTTAGCAGTCATATACAATCTGACCGACACATGGATGGAGGGTGTTGGTGGCAATAGAGCACCTCTCGAAAATGTTGACTATGGTTATTTGGATGGTATTCTTACCGTCCTCATGGCTTGCACCGTGGGCGATGAAGTCATCTACAAACACCCCGATTGGGAACTTAACGCTGCCAGTGAAGGCAAGAAAAGAATCGACTTCACCCATGTGGTGAAGACAAATCCCAAGAGCCCCCAAAGAAAGGCAGACGGAATCCCTGAAGAGGCGGTATCTGGCGAATACAGCAGCACCGCACTGACCATCGACCTCGGCACACTTCGCGACGCATACGCCGTCACCATTACTGACCCGTCAGGACAGGCGGTCTATACCAAATCGGTGAAGACCAACGACGTGCTGGCACTCAACATCGACATCTCCGACTATACGACAGAGGGCAAATACACCATCACATTGGAGAACAACCAAGAGGTCTTCACGGGCATCCTCACCCGCTCAGACGAAGTTGCCATCGAGAGCCTTTCCACACCTCAACCATCCTCCGCCTCCGTCTGGTACGACCTCACCGGCCGCCCAGTCACTCACCCCACCCACGGCATCTACATCAAAAACCACCAGAAGGTGTACATCAAATGACACCCGTCCCCCCCGAGGGAACTCCCTCAGAACCCCCAAAAGGCGATGCTCGACACCTCAAAAGTGGTCTGAGTCACACCACCTCGGCGGTCTGAGTCACACCGCTTCAGCAGATCGGAAGAGCACACGTCT
>CALAVF010000284.1 GCA_937892315.1 uncultured Prevotellaceae bacterium
CACCAGTCCTCTATTTCAGCCTGCACTTCGGGGTCGCCACCTTCGACTACACCCGTGATGACAGCCGAACGCTTGCCTGCACGATTCAAGTCTGCCACCATTTCGCCGATAGCACCGCAAGCATACAGTTCTCCCAACCACGTCGGGATGTCTGTCTTTGCATAGTCTGGAGCCAACTTTTTCTGCACATTCACAATCACCACTGGCACATCGAGGTCACGCACTGCAGGCAACATATTGTAAGAAGTACAATACGTCAACATCTGCAGAATGACGAGGTCAACATCTGCCGCACGGAACTTGTCGCCAGCAGCCATCGACTGCTCTTTGGTGGTCACCATACCACCGTCCACAATCTCGATAGTATCGGGCAATGTCTTCTTGAAAGCGTCATATTGTGCCTCAAACTCAGGCACAAGTTGTGGAAACTGTGGAAGATAGGCTTGCAAAGCGATGGAGAATACACCCACTCTCGCCTTGGTCTCTACTAATGGTTTACTCATAGTTCTTTCTGTATTATTCGCTAATTTGTTCATTTTCTATTTTGTCGTTGTCACTTGCAGATAGCGTTCATACGCTTCATCCCATGCCTCCGTATCCTTGGGCAAGTACGTATTCTGCTCAATGGAGTCGGCGATGATTTTTCTCATTTCGAACATGTCGTTCACCAGTCCGGCAGCCTTGGCTTGCAGCATGATGTTTCCGATGGCAGTACCCTCTACAGGGCCTGTCACCACTGGCATACCAATACTGTTTGCCGCCATCTGCATCAGATAGCCATTCTTCGAACCGCCACCAATCACATGCAGTTTTTCAATCGCAAACGGAGCCATATCCTTCAGATAACCAATCACCTGACGATAACGCATCGCCAAACTCTCAAAGATGCACCTTGCCATCGCCTTGTAGCCCTGAGGCACAGGCTGTCCCGTCTTCCGGCAATAGTTTTGAATTGCCTCTACCATACTGGTCGGATTCGCAAAGTCTGGGGCATCAGGGAAGATGAAACTCTGGAAAGCAGGAGCCTCCATACTTTCCTTGTTGATTTGGTTCACATCAGCAGGGGCATCCGTCCACTCCTTTCTGCAACGCTCCAGCAGCCACATCCCACAGATATTCTTCAAGAAACGTGTCGTGCCTTCGATACCACCTTCATTCGTGAAATTATACTCAAAACTCTTCTTCGAGATGATGGCATCTTTCGTCTCAATGCCCAGCAACGACCACGTGCCACAACTCAGATAAGCGAACCGCTCATTCTGAGCAGGCACAGCAGCCACAGCAGCACCCGTGTCATGTCCTGCCACAGCCACAACCGGCACAGCACCCAAACCCGTCATCTTCTGCACTTCAGGAGTCAGCACACCCACCTTCTCGCTTGGGTTCACATAACGTCCGAACTGACTCTCCTTCAATCCTATCACCTCTATCAGTTCTGGGTCAATCTTCTTCGTTCGAGGGTCAAGGAACTGACTTGTTGACAAGATGGTGTACTCACACACCGCCTCTCCTGTCAGCATATACATCAGCGCATCAGGCACAAACAGAATCTTATCTGCAACCTCCAGTGCCGAGTCATGGTTTTTTCTCAACGTCGAAAGTTGGAAGAGCGAGTTGATCTGCATAAACTGAATGCCCGTCTTCTCATACACCTTCTCCTTCGGCACCAACTTGAAATATTCCTCCATCGCTGTGTCCGTATGCGGGTCGCGGTAGCAGTACGGATTCCGCAGCACACCGCCGTCCTTGCCAATAAACACAAAATCCACGCCCCAGGTATCAATGCCGACAGAAGCAATCTCTATCTTCTCGTCAGCCACCACCTTCAGACCGCGGATAATCTCTTTGTACAGGGCAAAGATGTCCCAGAAGAAATGCCCACCAGTTTCGATAATATGATTAGGGAAGCGAGTCAATTCCCGCTGCTCCAATTTACCGTCCACAATCGAGCCAAGAATGGTACGCCCACTCGTTGCACCCAAGTCCACGGCAAAAAAATGTGAGTTTGCCATATTTAGGTTCCGCAAATTGCTCAACTTCTTTGTAGTGAAGTAGTTAAGTAGTTATCGCGTCGCTCAATAGTTAAGCCAAATGTTATGCCTTTTGGCAAGGTATCGGCTTAACTACTTAACTACCGACTACTTAACTACTTCAGAAAGTTGAATCTATTTCTTTATCTTATATATATAGAATGTACGCGTGGGTACGGTCACGTTCTGAGCAGGGGCGGTGACGGTGAGCGAGGAGGTCTTGGGAACAATCTTCTGAGGCTCCTCGATGGTGTTCTCTGCCGTGAGTTCGTCGCTGTGGAACGTGATGAGTTGAGCAGCGTGGTCACCCTTCATGCCTTTGAGGTTGAGGGTCACGCTCTGTGGCTGGTCGCTGGTGTTGATGACCTTGACGATGACTTCGCCAGCGTTCTTGTCGAAGACTGCGGAAGCGAAGAGACCGTCCTGGTCGGGATTGCCTGCCACGGGCTTGCCGTTCATGGTGAGTGTGAGCATGTTGGTGCCCTTGTTGAGCGAGTAGAGTTGCTGCACATAGTAAGAGCAGGAGTTGAACTTGTTGAGGTTGTCGTACCAGATGGCATCGGGACGCCACTGCCAACCGTCAACATGGGCGAAGAGAGGTGCGTAGGTTGCCATCTCGACCACGTCGGCATTACGCTCCAGGCCTGTCATGAAGGCGGCTTCCATCAGTGCGGAGTTGAAGTGGTTCCACTTCTTGCCTGTGCCATGACAAGCGTATTCGCCTGCAAACACCTTGGGGGCACCCTTGCCACGCTTGTAGTTGTCGTAGCGGTTGGCACCACAGTTCTCGCCATAACGCTTCTTGGCATCAGGGGTGCCAAGGAACCATGCCTCGTTGCGGTAGAAGTGCTCGTCGTAGAGATCCACCTTCAGTTCAGCCATCTTGGGCTGCAACATGTCGAACTTGTCGCCCTCGGAGTCGGGACCAGTTGTGCCGATGTACTTGATTTCGGGATGCACCTTGCGAACGGCATCGAGGAAAATCTTGAGTCGCTTGGTGAAGACAGGATTGTCTTTGTAGTCCCACTGCTCGTTGCCGATGCCCACATACTTGAGGTTGAACGGCTCGGGGTGTCCCATGTCGGCACGGAGTTTCGCCCACTGGTTCTTGGCGGGGTCGCCGTTGGCAAAGTCGATGAGGTCGATGACATCGTCGATGTAAGGCTGCAACTGGTCGATAGGCACGTGTACCTCGTCCTCCTTCTTGCCACGCGTGATGTCATTCTGGAACTGGCAGGAAAGACCCACGCTGAGCACGGGCAGTGGCTCTGCACCGATTTCCTCAGAGAGTTGGAAGAACTCGAAGAAGCCGAGTCCGTAACTCTGGTAATAGTCGGGGAAATAGCGGTGTGTGAAGGTGTAGTGCCAACGGTTTTCGTTCAACGGACGGTTCTCCACAGGACCTACGGTGTTCTTCCACTGGTAGCGAGTGGCGAGGTCGGTACCCTCGACGATGCAACCGCCCGGGAAGCGGAAGATGCCCGGCTTCAACTGCTCCAGAGACTCTGCCAAGTCCCTGCGCATACCGTTCTCATGCCCCTTGTAGGTATCTACAGGGAAGAGGCTGACGTGCTCCACATCGGTGGCAACCTTGCTGTCTGCCCACACACGGAGGTGTGCCTTGGCGAAAGTTCTCTTGGGCTTGATGATGGCAGTATATTTTTTCCACTCCTTACCACTCACTTCCACACCTACGTTGCCCAGTTTCTGGTCGTCGCCCATCGTGGCGTTATCCACCAGGTCAATCCAAATCTTGGCTGTGCCGCCATCGGGAACACGTGCCCACACCGAGAAGCGATACTCTTCGCCACCCTTCACGCCCATGCCGAAGAAACCACGGTTCTCAATCATGGTATATTTGTCGGTGTGGCCAGAAGGAGCCAAACGTACATAGTGAGGATTCTTGTTGAAGGGGCCATCATCCTTCAGGGTCACATTGCCGGAGATGTCCCAGCCTGCAAAGTGGTTGGGGAACTCGAAGGAACGGTTCATCACCAGTTCGCCATACAGACCGCCATCGGCGGCATAGTTGATATCCTCGAAGAAGATACCGTACATGGTTGACGGAATCGCGCCCCCCACCTTCGCCGTGTTCACGTCGAGCGTGTGGGTCTGAGCCGTCATGCCAGCGGCAAGAGCGAGTGCCGCAAACAAAGTGCCAAATCTTTTCATACAGTCAGTAATGTAGGTTTTTATGGTTAGTAATGCATTTACTGAGGTAACGGATGCAAAGATAAGAAAAAAGTTTGTGATTCTTTGGTATTTCATGAAAAATCGTGTAATTTTGCAAAAACAAAAAGCAAAAGAGATATCGTTTAGCAAATTAAAGAAGATTCTATGGATTATCAAGAACTGCTCGAACAGACGGAAGAACAGGAAAATAAAGTTTCCGAACCGTATGCGATAGAGTATCTGCCATCTCATCATCGTATGCGACTTGCTCAAACATCTTCTGTGGCACAGCGTCGTTATGACAATGCCCAGGCGTTTGCCCGTCAACATTTCGACCCACAATTTGTGCAGCAACTTGAGTCTGAAAACTTTTTGTTGGATGCTGCTTGTGCCAATGACGATGCTGAGGAGTTCAAGGATATAGAGCGAATGTTTGTGGAATCTGAAGCCTCTGGCAGTTATTCTCAAGACGAGGTCGAAAAAATTTTCTCGGTATGGACTTGAGAAACCTTGTCTGGAGCAAACGTGCTGTCGAAAAATTCAATCGACAAATGTTCTGGTATAAAGTGAATGGCTTGAATACGGCCGCTCATTCTTTTATGCAAAACATACAAGAGACCGTTCAAACGATTCAAAGGATGCCTGCAATTGGAAAAATCGAGAAACAGACATCTCGAAAAATATACGCGTCCTTCCCCAGTCACCGACTATGCAGAGTCTATTATTGGTACGATGAAACAACTGTTTTTATTGCCAACTTGAGATTCACAAAAACAGAGGAATCGTAAAGTAAAGCCTCAAACACAATCTTTCTTTTTGCAAAAATAGCGACAGAAAAGTGTGACCCTCAATGTTCACTCAAGTCTCTCACCCGTGTCTTGCTAACTCTGTTGCCAATGTCTTCCTCGCCCTCATGCCCGTCATCTCGGGCGGCTGTGTTCCGTGTCTTCCGAGTTCTCATGCCCGTATCTTGCTCCGCCTCTTG
>CALAVF010000285.1 GCA_937892315.1 uncultured Prevotellaceae bacterium
AGTTCCAGCAGGTCATCGACATCGACCTCGTCGGTCCGTTCATCTGCTCCAGCGCCGTCATCCCCGAGATGATGGAGCGCCGCGAGGGTAAGATCATCAACATCTGCTCGATGATGTCCGAGCTGGGTCGTGAGACCGTCAGTGCCTACGCTGCAGCAAAGGGTGGCCTGAAGATGCTCACCCGTAACATCTGCTCGGAGTATGGTGAGTACAACATCCAGTGCAACGGCATAGGTCCTGGCTACATCGCCACACCTCAGACAGCCCCATTGCGTGAGCGTCAGCCCGATGGTAGCCGCCATCCGTTTGACTCGTTCATCTGTGCCAAGACTCCAGCCGGTCGTTGGCTCGACCCGTCAGAACTGGGCGGTCCTGCCGTGTTCTTGGCTTCTCATGCCAGCGATGCCGTGAACGGTCATGTGCTCTATGTCGATGGGGGCATTTTGGCTTACATCGGAAAGCAGCCTAAATAGAAGTGAAAAGGAAACAGTGAAAAGTGAAAAATTTGCTACCGCAGCAGTAAGCCAACAGAATGACAAACAAGTGTGGTAGCAAATTTTTCACTTTTCACTTTTCCTTTAAAAATGCAGTTATGTTATTACCTTATTATAAGCAAGGCGTCATCGAAGCCGGTTGCGATGAGGCTGGCAGGGGATGCTTGGCTGGCAGCGTGTATGCGGCGGCAGTCATCTTGCCACCCGACTATCACAACGGTCTGCTGAACGACTCGAAGCAGTTGACAGCCAAACAGCGGTATGCCTTGCGGGGCGAGATTGAGCGAGATGCCGTGGCGTGGGCATTGGGAGTCGTCACTCCAGAGGAAATTGACGAGATGAACATCCTGCGTGCCAGCATCACGGCGATGCATCGGGCGATAGATGGGCTGAAGGTGAGGCCAGAGCATCTGATTGTGGATGGAAACAGGTTCATGCCGTATTACGAGCCAAGCGGCCACCCCTCGCCCTCTACGGGAGAGGGGAAGGGGAAGAGGGTATCTCACACCACCATCGTCAAAGGCGATGGCAAGTACCTCTCCATCGCGGCAGCCTCCATCCTGGCAAAGACCTATCGAGACGACTACATGAAGGAGTTGCACAAAGAGTATCCTTTTTATGGATGGGACCACAATGCGGGCTATCCGACGAAGGAACATAGGAAAGGAATTGAAAATCATGGAACTACGCCTTATCATCGCATGACATTCAATCTGCTCGGAACGGTTCAACTCGAACTTCCCTTTGCCGATTAGGGAAAAACCTCCTGCAAATAGGAAAACACCATTTGCAGGAGGGTTCTTTTTGTCGTAACTTTGCATCAGAAAACAAAAAGATTATTAACTCGGTTATACGGTTATATGGGTAATGCGATTATCTGGTCTTTAGACCTACAGCCGCAAAACCTCAAAACCGTAAGACCATAAAACCGAAAAAACTATGAAGGCTTTAAGAACTCTTTTCGCAGCAGTCGCCCTCCTGGCAGGAGTGATGACGATGAACGCACAGCGTATGAGCATCGTAGCAATGCAAAGCAATGCGAGGTTCTTGACCGACCGCATGGCATACACGCTGGGCATCCACGACCCTTATCTCATCGACGAGATTTACCGCATCAACTACGACTACATCTGGGGCGTGAACGAATATCTCGACGATGTGGCACTCGGCTACTACTACGACGACTACCTCGCAGTATGTGCCGCCCGCGATGCAGCCCTTCGCAACCTGCTCGGTGTTCGTATTTGTAACAGCCTCATCGGTTACAGTTACTTCCATCGTCCCATCGTTTTCACCAACCGTGGCTGGCACTTCTCCATCTACGACTACGACCGCTTCGGCCCTCGCCGTTTCTACTTCGGTGCACCCCGTCCTATCGCACGTGGCTATGCAGGTGGACACTTCTTCCGCGGCATGGCACCTCACAACCCCAACAACCGCATGGGCGGTGCTCCACAAGGTGGGATGAACCAGCGTGGTGGCGGTGCTCCACAGGGAGGCATGAACCAGCGTGGTGGTAGTGTCCCACAGGGCAACCCACAAGGCAATCCCAATGTGGGCGGACGCACCAATCCTAACATGGGTGGTCAGCCACAGACCCCAACTCAGCCATCAGGCAATGTGACGAACGGACGTACCACGG
>CALAVF010000286.1 GCA_937892315.1 uncultured Prevotellaceae bacterium
TGAGGAGTTTTTCAATTACTTGTTGTAAATTTGCACTTGCTTGTTGAATTCGCACGACCTAAACAAAGGTTAAAAACGTTAAATCTTCATCTTATTCACTCTCAGTAAAATCCTCGAAACAACTTTTCTACCGTTTTAAACAAAACGAATTGGTACACAGTAAGTTGCAAATATCGATGTTGCAGTGCCTTGACCTCCATCATCTGTTACGCAACGGAAGTGCCAACTACAGATGTTGAATATTCGCCATTCGAAACAGTCAATTTGGCGAACGTCACCCTCCATGTACCAGCAACGTCAATTGAAGCCTACAAGGCAACCATGCATTGGAGTGGTTTTGGAACGATTGTAGCATTGGACGATGAAGGCGAGGAAGAAAGCGATGATGTGGAGTTGCAGGAAAATGTGGATACATATTATAATGGGACAGAAAAGACATTGAAGACGCTGACTTACACCCGCACCTTCAACAACACCCAATGGCAAGCGTTGTATGTACCGTTCTCCATGAGTTACGATGACTGGAAGAATGATTTTGAGGTGGCTCGTGTCAATGCCTTCTATGAGTACGACACGGACAATGACGGTGTGGTGGACAAGCAGGTGCTGGAGGTGCTGCCTGTGAAGGAGGGGAATGGCGACTTGAGACCCAACTACCCTTATCTCATCAAGGCGAAGACAACGGGAGAGAAGACCATCTCCCTGACTGACGCAACACTTTATGTGACGGAAGAGAATGGTATCGAATGTTCAACGGTAGAGACAAAATACACGTTCACAGGCACCTACCACAAGATGAACGGGTTGAAATCTGCCGACTACTACTTCATGAGTGGCGGCGGATTGAAAACGGCTGCATCTGATGCTACCAATCTGGGTGCGTTCCGTTGGTATCTGAAGACGGAGAGCAAGGGAAGTGCCCTTCTGCCCAAAGCCGCAGAAATCAAGATTCGCGTGGCAGGCGAAGAGGAGGAAGAGGATGCCACGGGCATTGCCAACGTGGAAACAGGCATGGCAGCAGGCAAGGTGTACAGCCTTGACGGCCGCATGGTCAGCACCGATGGCACGGAAGGCTTGAAGGCAGGTCTCTACATCGTGAACGGAAAGAAAGTATTCGTTAAATGACTCAACTTTCGGAAGTTATCGCTTCGCTCGAAGTTAAAGAAGTTAGAGAAGTT
>CALAVF010000287.1 GCA_937892315.1 uncultured Prevotellaceae bacterium
ATAGAGCACGCATCCGGCGAACCGTACTCAATCAGTCCCGCATCAGCCGGGTCGATGGAAATCCGTCCGTCCTCAAAGACAAAGGCCGGAATACCGACATCCCCGATCTCCTTGCAGTGATCGAAAACCGGGCTTGTATCCCGGAGCCTTGTAAAAGCACTCATGTTGCCGATATTCTTTTTGTTTTCGGCAATGAATTTCTTTAATGCGTCAGATGCTTCTTTTGCGTTATCGGCAATGTTTTTGTTTAATTCTTGCGTCTTTTCGGCTTGGTCTGAATAGTATTGGAATGCCTCTACCACACCCATTATAGCACCTGTAATAAGTAGTGTCGGTGCAATGGCTGCCATAGTAGCCCACAATCCCTCTAATGCAACACCTATTCCTCTAATAGCCAGAATAACACCTTTACTAACGCTTGCATTTCTCAACTCTTCCGCTGACAAAAGATTCATCCTGCGAATAGCCAGCATCAAAGGAATGTTTGACTTTTGGAATGAAGCCATCATAAGAGCATTGGCTTTTGTCACCCCTTTTGACGATAAAATTTGCTTATAGTCGGCAGATGTTACTCGATTTCTCGTAGCGACAAGTGCCATTTCATCTGCTGTAAGTTTTCTTGTCAGTTGCTCGTATTCAAGCATGGTTGCCTGCTTTCTCTTATAGGCAAGAATTGATTGATTGATTGTAGCCATTCCCTTGCCCATTGCCATGTTTATGGCTATCTGTGCCGCCTTTGCCACACCGATAACGACCGCTATATCTGTAATGATACGTTTAAGTTCATTCCATTGCAAGAACAATTCTTTCAATCCCTTTATTCCACCGACAAGAATACCTTGATTAGACTTGCCTATATCATTCAGCATATTGTTCCAAGCCAAAGTCAAGTTAGCCAACTGCACCTTTAATGTGTCAGCCATCTTTGCTTGAAAGTCAAAGAACTTTCCCCCCTCATCGGTCATTTCCGTAATCACCTGCATCACGTCATTGTAACCAACGGCTTTCTTCTTTATTCGGTCATATACGTCACCAACAGACACCATCTTGCCCTCCAATTCGGTGTAGTGGTCTGCAAGATTCTTGACAAGCGGAATACCTGCATTCAGGAACATTCTTGCATCACGGCTGTTCAAATAGCCATACGCTTTAATCTGACCCAAAGCATAAGTAAGACGCTCGATAGGGACTCCGACTGCACTCGCCATGTCAGCCAGCCTTCGTGTAGTATCTACCACGTCCTTTGCAGCCACATCGTAAGCCGTTAATTGCTTTGCCGCATTGGAAAGTTCAATCAGCGTGTAAGGTGACACAAGAGCCATCTGCGAAAGTTCATTGAATATCTGCGTTCCCCGTTCAGCGGAGTCAATCAGAATACCCAATGCCCTTTCGTTCATTTCGTACTGCGAACGGACTTCAATCAGATTCTTTATGAATGCCGTACTTGCACCAACGGTAAAGTAAAACGCCAGACGATTCTTCATATAGTTCCAAGAACGTGCAAGGGCATTGTTGGATGAAATCATTTGCTGATTCTTGCCCATCAGTTCATCGGACTTCTTCTTCAAACGGTCATATTCCATTTCTACCGTCTTCATTTCAGCAACCTGCTTCGGGTCTGTCAAATCCAGCCCCATCTTGTAAGATTTGAGTTGCTGCATCTTGTAGGCGATATTATCCAAAGTGTTTTCATCAAGACCAAGTGCTTTTTTTAGAGAAGTTGGGCGATTCATTTGCTTCGTCATTTCAGCATACGCACGGCTGACTCTTTGAATTTCATCCGCAAGCATCTTACCATGAGAAGCATCCATGCCCTCTTTGTCAAGTCTTTGGTATGCAGTCTTTAATTGATGCAGATAATTGGCAAGACGATGCTGCGATGCACTTTCAATATCAGTCACCGCAACCTCTTTTTCTTGTATGCCAAGCAACCCTGCAATAGCACCTGTCAGTTCGTTTGTTTCCCTTACACGTTTGCCCTCTCCTGTTTCTTTTGCTTGCTTTGCTGCGTTTATTCTTTCTTGGAAAGCCAAATTTTCAGCGGTCTTTGCGTTTTCAATATCAAGTTGCCTATTTCTTTCCGTCTGAATGTCATAAAGTTTAGCCTGCTCTTCTCTTTGTCTCTGCTCTAACGCCCATTCCTCTTGAATTTTTGCTACACTTTGTGATTCGGCATTGGATTTTTGTTCAATAGATTCTTTTTGTTTCTTCTGCTCATTGGTTTCCTCTTTCATCGTGTTCAACACTTGTTCACGTCTTGTCCGAAGTTGCTCAATTTGCTGCACTTGTTCGGTAAACATATTGGGAGAAGTTTTTGCGATTGCCGCATTAAGTTCTTCAATGTGTTTCTTTGCGTATTCAATGGCTTGCTGAGTACGAGTTATGCCTGCATTAAATGGCATGCCAAGGGTCCCTGCGTTCCTTGCTTTTTCTTGCTCCTGATACAAGGTTGTATATAATTCATTTAATTTCCTCTTTGCATTGTCAAGTTTTTCGTTCAATTCGGTAACACGATTTTGGACTGCACGGTTCAATGCAGCCTCGGCTTCTTGTATCTGCTTTGCGATTGCCTCACCTTGTGCCTTATATCCCTGCATAAAAGCCAAGTAACTATCTCTTGCACTCTTTGCTTGGTCTTGTGTACGCATTTCGGATGGGTAACGTGAAGCCTTTTGTATGGCTTGTGCCATATTATTATACGACGTGGCAGTTTCGTCAACCTCTTTCTTCTCTTGCTTCAAACTTGCCGAACGCTTTGACGAGCCACCATCGGTGACACTACCAAGGTCAATCTTTGTCGTACCCAATGACCTCAAACTTTCTTGCATACGCTTTATCTGCGTATCAAAGTTTGTTGCCATAGCCTTTGTCTGTTCGTCAACGGTACTGACTAAATCGTTTATTGACTTTTTGAGGTCGGCATCACTGAGATGGGCGACCACCACTGTAGGGGTACTCATGTCGTATATATGTTTTTATAGTTACTTTTTCTTTTTGTTGTTCTTTCTTACGGGTATCTCGTATTCCTCACCCTCTTTCAAGTCTGGAATATTGAATCCGCTCATAAAGTTTTCAAGTTTCCGCTGTGACTTTAATGCCTCCGAATAGTTGTTCCAAGCCTTCTTGTCACTTCCATGCAGATACTTCGTATGCGTGTTGTCAACAGCCATGAACTGAATCCTCGCACAAGACAGGCGGTAAAGGTAATCATCAAGCGTGTACTGCGGAAACGCCCTCAGGAAGTCTGCTGCGTCCGCAACGACAGTGCTTCCATAAACTGTGATGCTGTCTCCTCCGACTTCTTCTTCCGCATCAGAAGTGAATCCGTAAGCGTACTCACCGATTTTTTGAGTAAAAAAAAAGCCGACAAATCTATTGACTTTATTGCACCCAAAATAACCGCCGCCCATTGGTTCGCATCATAAGTGCTGTTCATCACCTTTATCTTCATCTGCCTTACCATTTCATCATTCCTCTCGTCCGCATCGTCCGAGGGGGTGAAACGATGGTTACACAAGACAATCGCCATTATCTCGCACATTGCATCCAAATCCGTGCAAAGAGCCGTAATAACCTTGTTGTCATCATCCAATGTCTCGTCTGCTTTCCGCATATCCATCACAAGCCTACAGATGCGATACAGGGAATAATAACGCATATTCTTTACCCTATATTCCTTGTCCCCAAGTGTGACCAACGAAGGACTGTCATTGATGATGTCAAGTATATCACGCTTTATCTCTATCGAGAAATCTTGCAGTTCATCAGTCTGCTGCTGTTCTGTTTCTTTCTTCATTTTCGTGCCGTTTGTTTTTGCTTTCGTAACCTAAAAGGGGAACGTCACAGGGACACCCCTACAACGCTCCCCTCACGTCACGAAAACAAAAGAGTTATGATTTGTCAGTTCTTTGTGTAGTAGGTCTTACCATCCACTACCGAGGTGTCCCAAGTCAGACGGTAACTTGTACCATCGGTCTCATAGTAACCCTTGGTCTTTGGATTTCCAGAAGGTGAGTTTACTGCGGTGAAAGTCACGGTAGAGCCACCGACAATCTTGTACATGTGGTCGTCAGTACCGTCGTTGTAGTTCAGGGCAGTAATGGTAACGCTGTAGTTCAGAGCACCATCCTCGTCCTTCTTGATAGTACCAACGGTCAAACCCTTGTACAGAACAAGAGCACTGTTACCACGCTGGAACTCCAACTTCCACTCATACTCGGTCGTGTAAGCATTGGCAGCACCCTCATAGGTGTCAGTACCTGCGTCATACGTTCCACCAAACAGGGCAGGAAGTTCGGACAGGTCATAGTTTGCCAACTCGAAGTTGAAAGTCACAGGATTACCGTCATACACGATGTCAAAAGGAGCATCGAAGAACTCGGCTTCAATCTCGGTGCTATCGGGCTCGTCCTGCCCAATCGTCAGACCTTTCAGGACACCGCTTACATTTGTGTAGTCACCAGAGCCACCAACGGCACGGAAGCCCAACATGGCGGTCTTTAAGGTTGTTTTCTTACTCATAGTTTGTTTCCTTTCTATTAGAGTGTTTATAAATGTTTATTCTTGTTTGTCTATGTTGACTATAAAAGATTTGATGAACGTGAAGTAAGAGTTGTTGGCGTTGGAAGTCTCGTCCGCATCCATTGACAGAACACTGCCCTCTTGGATGAAGTAAGTGCCCGTATTGTCCTCCGTGGCTAACTTGATAACGGTATTGATACCATCCTCGAAAGTCTTGTATTTTTCGTAGTCAAGTCTGCCCCTTGTGATAGGCGGAACGAAAGCCTCGATGTAACACCTTGCCCATCCGTATGCTTGCCCATTGAACTCTCCCTCATCGTTCAAATCACCTACATGGATTACAATAAACCCATCCTCGGTGTCCGACTTGGTAAGTTCCTGCGGCTCTCGCATAGAGTACACGTTTTTCGTCACAACATCATATAGGAGGTTGTAAAGATAATCGTATATGTCTATTCTTGAATCGTTAAGCATAGTTTATTATGGGCTAAATGTTACTGCTTTCTCTCCAAACGTCTGCCTGATGGCATCGTACCTTTGGCTTATAACAAAAAAGCGGTTTGACCTACTTTGGTATGAAGATTTAGGGTCAAGATATACCGAATACGGTGCGGCAGCAACCCATACGACAACCCATCCGTTGCTTGGCGGTGTATATCCGTTTTGGATGAATGTAACTGCCTCTTCATTTCCCCAGATATTCGTCCCGTGGAACTTTGCGGGCTTGCTCGCCGACTTAGCCCTAAAACCACTTTCCTTTAGTTCGCCTTTGTAGTACACTCCCCATGCGTAACTATCTTCCAAGTTTTTTGTTCGATTTTTGAACGTATGGGTTGTAACCATCTTTTCAAGTTCCTCTTTGGCATACTCGACAAGCCTATTGGTCTGCTCGTTCACCCAATACTCGGTCAAGTCTTTCTCAACCTTTTTCAGATAACCACTCATTCCAGTAATCCTTGTCTTGTGCATACCTTACCAACTGTTTCTCGATGCGTATATGCTTACACCACCTAACTGCGATGGCTCTGCATTATCCACCGTCAGGTTAAACGTCTCGCCGTAACGAGTGATTTCTATCTTGTCACCTTTTTTTGGTACTATCCAGTTCCCATCATAGTCTTTTGTGAGGGGAATGCTAATGATGTAACTCGATGTCTGCAAGGTACGTCCTTCTTCGTCCGTAACCATGTGTTCATCCATAACACCATCATACACCGTGATAACTTGGTCAGCCTCACGTCCGCTACCCTCAATTATGCGGGTGATAGTTCCCAAGTAGGGGTATTCAAGTATCTCGTCTCTCGTCATAACCTGTCAACGTCAACTATTGGCACAAACTTGATTTTGTTCGCATTGGTCAACTCTTCCAAATCCTCACCTCTTTCGTCACCATATCTCTTGTAGATTCGGATAGCGTATTGTATCTTGTCGTCTTGGTAAAAGTCCTGTTCACTGCCAATGGTCTTTTGATAGCCATTGTGTGACTGCGAAATAGATGAAGTATTAGATGGACGTTTCAGCACCGCATACCAGATAACATCTGCGTCCATCAAGTCTCGCTGTCGCTTTGTCACCTGCGTTTCATCATACACATCGGCTTCTGGGTCAACACCCCTATCCAATGCGATTCTGATATAATGCTTTTCCTCAAAAGAGGAATACATATTCGATGCTTCAAGCCATTCTAATACCGTCATCTTTCTCGCCAATTAACAAAAACTATTCCAATATGAAAAACACTTTACTTTTTAATCCGTAGTTCTGGTGATGTCAACCACAACGTGATACTGGCTTTCGTCAAGCACGGTGGCGTAGCGGCCAATCACGTCTGTATGATACGACTTCAACATACCATTATTGTGATTAACTTTGTTAATCACATACAGCATGTTCTGCACCTTTGCAAGCGAGAACTGAATGCCGTTGTTGACCTCGCCTGACTGCATGAGAGCCACGTCTGGGGTCTTTGCGTGAACCACAACGCCAGCGTAGCCGAGAGGACGGAGAACAACCACGTTTGGATTCCACCCCTTAACGGTGTAGTAAGTGGTGATGTCCTGTACAGTCTGCTGCTCACGCACGATGCGGATAGGCGAAATCTTCGAGATGGGGGAACGAGAGTATTCCACCAACTGCTCCCATGTGATTGTTGACACATCTGTTCCGCTTGCACCGTTATTGATGATAACCACCTTGTCGGGTGCATACAGACGGATATAGCGGTTTACCTCTGCGATAAACTTGGCGTTCTTCAAGAGCACGTTCACGACGGTGTTCCAAGGAATATCCCACTCGAACGGGGTGCCATCTGGAATGTAGTTTGCCTCCTTGAAGTCAAACTCAATCTTACGCATCTGCTCTGGGATGTCAGCATTTACATCAGACCACGCATCCGTGATAGCATGCTTGTAGTTTGCCTGTGGAATGTAAGGTGCCTGATAGACCGTAACACCGCTGAATCCCTTTGTGGTTGCTGTGCCACCTGCCACGTTTGTGATAGCAATGTTATTACCATACTCACCACCACGGGAAAGTGTCATAGCCGCCATGTTGGAAAGACGAAGGTTATGGGTCTTAACCAAGTCTGCCACGCCACGAACAAAACCTACAACAAGATTCTGGTCGGGACCAAGTTCCTGCAAACGTGCGGCAAGTTCAAGTTTCGACATGGAAGTCTCAAACAAGCCCTTACCATACTGATAGATGCTACCTGTCTTCTCTCCGAAACCTTCTGCATCAAGTTGCATAGTTTCAGAAAGAGGAGCCATAGCGTCAGCCATAGGAACGGTGCGGTTAATTTTCTGTCGGACAGTCCATGCAGGGTTTTTCTTCAAGTCAGCGATGTCAATATCGTACTCGTTGCCCTCTACACGGAAATGCTCCTGCCAGAAGAAAGAATTTTCCTCAATCTCAATGGTGTTGTCGATGAGCGTCTGCAAGAATCCTTGGTTACGACCATCAAAAAGACCTTTCTGATAGAGTTTTTCGACTGCCTCTTCGGGAGTCCAATTATATTTCAGTGCATTTGCCATAATGTTGTCCTCCTTTCATTAAATCCAGAAAATACCTTCAATGTAAGAACGATTCTTAGCAAGAACGTAGTCAGGCAGCGGCTGCATACGTGCAATCCAAGCCTCCTTGTCATGTACCGTGCTGATAGAATAGTTCGCATTTTCAATACCATAGCCTTCTGTCGGCATCAGTTCACGGTCTGCCTCAATGAAGGTGTTGGGGTTGGGAACGAGAACCTTTGCAGAGCCAGTAGGCTCTTCGAGAGCGGCATCAGCGGCAGCGTCTGCTTCCACAAGGATTGTGCCTGCCGTCAGTGCAGAACCGAGAGCGGCAGCAACCGTGATTGTGAACTCTGCGTTGTCTGCGTCGTAGGCAACATCAGTAACCTTGACGTAAGCACCTGCGGTATTCACGTTTGCAGGAGCAGCCATAAGGAACATTCCGACTTCGGGTGCATCGCTAAAACCGTCACCCTTAATCTTGATAGCCGTAGCACTTGATGCAGCGTCGGCAGACACCTCGAACGAGCGGAAGATAAGACAACCCTCGGCAGGAGTGTACTGAACCAGTTGTGCAGCCCACAAGTGACCAAAGCCCTTGTTAGGATTAAGGATGGTGCCGCCAAGCAAGACATTCTTTCGACTCTCGCCGTTGCTGTCCTTAACCCAAACCCACTTGCCACCACGAACCTTGCGTGATGTCTCGTAGAAATAAGCCAAATTTGTAACTTGCATAAAATCTTAGGTTTAGTTAAACTTTAATTTTCGGTAATGATGCAAGGAACTCTTCTTCCTGCTTTCGTGTCTGTCTCGGAGCAAGTGGCTTGATGTCACCAAGTGAATCCTTGAAGATGTCCTGAAAGCGTGTGGTCAATTTCTTTGCCTGTTCCTCGCTCGTTTCGTCCAAGTTGACCGCCCAATCCTCTGCGAATTTCTCAAAAGACTTGTGCAAGTCCTCCCGAACACTATGCTTTGCCAAACCAAGAACCTCTTTGAACTTGTCATTTTTACGTGCCTCGTTCTCGAACTTCTCCAACCTATCCAACTTGTCTTGCAGTTCCTTTGGGATTTGCGGTGCAGGTGGCGTAGGTGGTACGGGTGGTGTTGGCGTTCCCAATTTCTTGTTTAACTCCGCAATCTGATTCTTGTACTCATTCTCTTTGGTCTCGAAAGCCTTTTGCTTGGATGTAAGACCTTTGGACGTTGCCGAAAATGCCGTGTTGATGTTAAACTTGATGTCATCCAAGATTCCATCGGCATCAATCGCCGTGCCCTCGTCATACTTCTTTGCAAAAAATTCAGAGAACTTGTCCTTGAAATCTCCTGTCAGAGTCTCTTCCGTGTAACTTTTCTCGTTACAATAATCGTTTACTTTCTGTAAAACTTCTTCTTTTGTCATAGTTTTCTACTATTACGTTAGGTGCATAAAATTTTGCTTGCCACAAAGGTAAGGTGTTAAAAGTTAATTTGATATGGTAAGTTTTCCGAAAGTTTTATTATCATAAAAGAAAAATAATATATGTAATATGTACACGCATTTTTAAGGCGTAACTTTGTGGCAAGAAATTTCTAAACACCATACATTTTTGCAAGAATGGCTCGTAAACGTAACGACATAGTATTAGCACCTTTGGAGGATGGCAACCAAAAGTATGCCATTCGTTCCAATGCTGATATTGTGTGCTTTACGGGAAACACGGGAGGAGGTAAATCGTATGCCCTTTATTATGCACCCATTGAATACCTTGCCATGAATGACAATGCAAAGATTGTATGCTTTATGCGTAACGTGTCCGACTTCTGGGGTGCTGGCAAGGTAAATGACACGTTAAAGAAAATGTACCCACTTATTGACCGTTCCGTAAAGAAACAGCCACATGACCCGATTGGTGAAATTATCCGTAACCAAACGGACATGGGCATGAAACTTTACAACGGCAGCGAGATTAAGTTTCAGCAGTTGGATAATGAAAGCCCGATTGTGATTGATAAGATTGCTAAAGGTCTGCAAGCAAAGAAACTTATCTTTGACGAGTGCAACAAGTTTGACTGGAGAACCATTACTGCATTCATGCCACGTCTGCGTTCTGATTCAAGTGGCAAGGCACAGATTTTCCTTGCACAGAACCCCGAAAGGGCATGCTTTTTACGTCAGTTGTGTGGCAAGGGTGAACATGGTGGTGGTTGGATAAACGATGATGGGTCTGTCGATAAGTCAATGGATGGCGTGGTGATGTACTTCAATATGCAGGAGGGTGACTTGAATAAGACCTATTTTGGAAGGACAAAGCGTGAGGTGTATGAGAAGTGCAAGGAACATATTGATGCTTTGATTGCAGTTGACCCAGACATGACATACGAGGACTTTATTCTTTCGATGGTGTTCTACACGTTTGATGTGCGTGACAATAAGAAAATGCTGTCAAAGAATAAGTCTTATCGTGGTCTGGCTGCAAACTCTTCGACCGCACTTTCGTCCTACAACGCAAATTGGAACTATTCAATTACGGATGAAGAGGACAATGCGGAGGAACTTGCAAACGTGCAGTTGCATACAACGGATGTGGAAAGGATGTTCCGCCCTATGGAACTGCCACGAAACAGCGAACTTGTAAAACGCTTTATGACCGTTGATATGGCGACCACGGGATTTGATAATCTTGTAATGAAGTATTGGGAACTTTATTCGCATTACGGATTTATCTGCAAGGACATCAAGTTTTCGATGAAGAACACCAACCGTGAAGCCGTGATGATGATGACATCTTTTCGGGACAAGCACGACTTGGACGAAAGGAACATGATACTTGATGTGCAGGGATTTGGTTTCTTGCGTGATTGTTTCCCCCGTGCCATATTGTTTTCCGGTGCATCACAGCCCAGCAAGCGTAGCAAGGCACAGTACAAGACATTGAAAGACGAATCGGCACACTTGGCAATGGAAATGATACAGAGCGGATTGATACACTATGACCCAAGGTTGGCGGATATGCCGTATATGCACCAAAACATGAAACGTAGCGGTGCAACAACAATATTAAGGCACATGAAGTTTGAAAGTGTGATATTCCAGTTCAACAAGACACCAAACGGACGTATAGCAATGCTGGATAAGGAGAAGCAGAAACCATTGCTAAAAGGAATGTCGCCAGACTTGTTTGACAATGTGAATATACTTTGCGGTGGTACATACTATGATTGTTACAGGCTGCTGTCAACGGATGCAGGGTACATGAAAAAGCAACTGCAAGCGAGTGATATGTTTGCCATGCTGAACGTGACAAACAACGGAGAGCAAGAGATAGACACAAGAATAACAAGACGAAAGATACACCATTCATCAAGAATACTTAATATATTAAGCACTATATGATTCGAGAGCATGACATAAATTGGTTTCTTGAAGAACCGACAAGGTTAATCAAGATGAAGCCGTTTACCCGTGGAGGAAAGATGGAGGGACACGGGTATGAGGGTGAGGACTTGCTTAACAACCAGACATTGGAAACAGGGTTTGCGAATCTCACCTTGCACCCCATTTCGCAAGACACTTATATTACAGAGTATCGACCCGACCTGCACCATATCATTCTTAATCAGTCTATTCCAAAGATTAAGGTCACGATTGACGGTGTGCCATTACCTTTTACGGAAATAACACAAACGGCATCATTCCAGAAATTGATTCATTCTGCACACGTTAGAAACTTGACCGCCAACCCGATTGAGTTCAGCATCTGCAATGATGAGCCAACAGAGGAAGAGCAAAAGACGTTCAGCGAGATAAAACAGGAATGGATGTGGAGAGGACTTGAATGGAACAAGTATCAAGCCATCAACACCTGCAAGCAATTAGGTAATTGCGGTGTGCTTTTCGCTTATGACAAAGAACTTGGCAAATATACCGTAACCAATTATTCGTATGAGGACGGGTATCAGATTGTGCCTAACTATGATGAGTACGGAAATGAAATTGCAAGGTCTTTGGTGTATCAGATAGAAAACAAGACCATCATTGACACCTATGATGCACAGAAACACTATCGTTGCTCAATGGGCGAAGAAGGCTGGGAGATAAAGACAGAAATACACGGTTTCAGTCGTTGCCCGTTGCTGCATAAGCGAGGTAAGGTTGCTTGGGAATATGCGGAAAGCAGCATAGAGATGTGGGAACTGATGGCAAACATACAGGCAATCGCATTGAAACGATTTGGCACGTTTGCGTTGGTGTTCACGGGTGATATGGACACGGAATCATTCAAGCGTGATTCAAGCACACTTATCATCAACCTTTCAAGCGACACAACCAACGGAAAGCAGGATGCAAAGGTGTTGGAGTTCCCCGAACCTCAGACGATGGATAAGTACCTAAAGACGTTGGAGGAAAAGATTTCACTCTTTAGTTCTACATCGTTCATTACACCTAAAGACATCACAACCTCAAATAGTGGTGGTAACGGTATTGCCCTTGCCATGTCAAACGACTATTCTTTGGCAACCCAGTCTGCAATGGATTGGAATCGTTTTGTCAATGATATGGTGTACCTGCATCAAGAGGGTCTTGACATTGAAAACGGAGGAATAGAAAAATATTCAAAAGTCAAGATTGGAGCAAAGATTATTCCTTGGTCATTGGAAACAAACAATACAAAGTTGATTAACCTTGGGATGGAGGCACCTTATCTTTCCACGCAGACCATTGTTGAAAGATGCCCTGATGCGGCACCAGATGAAATTGACCGCATTATTAAGGAGCGTGGAAGCCTTATCAGCAGAAACGACAAAACGATTGATGACAATGCGGACAAGGCTAATAGCATCGCCACTAATCGTAATGACATCATCCGTGACAACGAAGATAAAATAGAAATTGAATCGGCACAAGTAAATTCATAAGACAATGACAGTAACAGAAATCATATTGGAGATAGTCTTACCCATCATAACACTTGTTGCAGGTGGTGGTTGGTTTGTGACTTACAAGGCATACAAACGTGGGGCAAATGGAGAAGCCACGCAAAAGGAAGCCGAGGGGTGGAAAGCCATGCAGGATGTGTACCAGCAGACGATTTCAGACTTGAAAGAAAGTTGTGAATACATCCGCAATGACAGGGATTTGCTTAGAAAAGAAAACGAAAAATTGCGAGAAGAAAACAATATGCTTCGAGATAAAATCATTGAACTTGAAAAGCAGATAACCGACCTTAGACGGGATATTGCAAGGCAAGGGAGACAGATAGAATCTTTAAGCGAAAAGAGAGGGAAGAAAGAATGATGAAATACTTTACAATTAAGGAACTTACGGCATCGGCGACAGCAAAACGAAAAGGCATAGACAATAAGCCGACACAAGACATTACAAATGCACTTGTGGCTTTGGTTGAGAATGTACTTGACCCACTTCGTGAAGCATACGGAAAACCGATTATCGTCACATCCGGTTATCGTTCTGTAAAGTTAAACAAGGCGGTAGGGGGTGCAGCCAACTCGCAACACACAAAAGGCGAGGCGGCAGACATAAGAAGCGTGAGCGATGACCCGAAAGAGAACAAGGTTATTTTTGACCTCATAAGGCAAATGAATCTTCCCTATGACCAACTAATCAATGAGTATAATTATGACTGGGTGCATGTGTCTTTCAGCAGATACAAGAAAAGAAAGCAGGTGTTGGCAGCCACAAAGAAAAATGGAAAAACAATATACACAATAGTGAAGTAATATGGAAACAAAAGACAAGAGGAATATAATTGGGAGCATACTTTGCTTCATATCATCCGCATTGTTCGGTGGCATTGCTATCGCTTTCTGGATGATAAGGGAGGTGTATCAATCTGACAACTACAAATTTGATGTTGAAAAGGATGATATTTACAGATATTCCCTAATTGGTGCAGTCGGCTACATTGTAAATGTTATTTTGTTAAAGTTTGTGCTATGAAGAAAATGTTGCCGCTCATATTAGTTTTAACATTGCTTTCTTGTGCCACCAAGACAAAAGTTGAATATGTGGATAGGGAGGTAATCAAGTATGAGACAAAGATACAGCATGACACGTTAATCAACAACGTACATGACAGCGTGTTTCATACCATCTACCAAATTGGTGACACCGTATATAACACAAAGTATGTGCAGAAAATACAATATAAGGACAGGGTTGTAGAACGAATTGACACTTGTTATAGAGATTCTGTACATATCTTAAAGGAGAAAGTGACACAAGAAAAAAAAATAATTCCAAATTGGTGTTATTATTCTTTGGTTAGTTGGATTATTATTATTATCTTTGCATTTGTAAAACTATATAGATGGCGACATTAGGCAGAAACATATCATTCCCGATTAAGAATGCAGATGATTCTTCTTTCCACGGGCTTGTGCTACGCAAGGCAACCGTGGATAGTGTGGTCATGTCACTTGGCGACAAGATTACGGGTGATGCGTACTACAAGAACAACCATCTGGAATGCACGATGCAGGAATATGTGGAGTACAACGATGTCAAGTACACCCTTGTAAATCCACCTACCATTGTGCGTGAGGGATTGGTAAGCGACAATTCGGACTTAAAGGGCATGACAAAATACTCTTTTGAGTTCTACCATCCCATGTACATTCTTGCCAACCTGCCATTTAGCGATGTAGCCGTAAGTGATGATGAAAAACGGTATCTGTCTGAAAACAAGACATTCAACTGGATTGGTAAGCCACAAGACTACATTGACAAGATTAACAAGAACTTGGAGGGAACGGAATGGATTGTTGTGAAGTCTGGCTCTTTCCCAGAGGAGAAAGATGATGAGTTAAGCGAAGTTCTTTCCTTTGACAATAACACCATTGCTGATGCCTTAAAGACGGGATATGAAACGTGGGGTTTGCCATACGTTGTTTCGCAGATAAAGAGCGGAGAGCAATATTATTCCAATGGCAAACGATTCAAGGTTGAATTTGGTTTACCATCCAACGAGATTGTTGTAAACAACGAAAACTTTGTATTTCAGTTTGGTAAAGATGTAGGGTTGAAGAACAATTCCCGAACACCACGAAACAATAAGATAATTACCCGAATTGCAGGATATGGAAGCGAGAATAACATTCCGTATGGCTATCCGCAAATAAGGTGGTACGGCAATCAAAATTGGAAATACACAATAAATAGCAACTCTGCCGACCCTAATTCTTATCCCATTTATGATGGGATTGTAGGCGGTGCTGTCGTAAAACTCATCAAGCACCCTTTTACAAGAACGCACTTGATGCCATCCGTTTATAGCGAAAGCGTGTTCAACAAGGTTAGCCCTTATCTTTCAGATGGGAGTACAAACCCGAACTATGACCCGGACATTGAACTGAAAGACTACTACGATGCAGTTTCTACACAGGATTGGCAGTACGTCAATGAAATAAACCTGCTTGCACCATCATACGAAAGCCACGAATTTGACATCAAGCCAGAGATGGATGATGGGCAAAGCAATGTGACGATTTTAGGTGCAACACCGCTGAATGACGACCTTACTCCTGCAAGTGGGTGGGATGACAGCATAGATGACGATGGGGAATATGTACAGTCTTATTTCCAATTAACATTACCAACACTTTCTTTTGACTTGTACGCTTGTGCGGCAATTACAGAGGAAATGCAGGTGAACATGCGTAGTGGTGCTTGTCTTGGATGCACGTTTACGGTATATGTAGATTGGGAGGACTACAAAAGTAATTTCTATGATTCTGATGGAAATTTCTTGCCTAATGGTGAACAGCGTGATTTGACAAAATACCCAAAGTCAAACTTGGGAAGCATCAATATTGTCGTACAGAAAGACACTAACACTTTCGGCACGTTGATGCCTAACAGGTATCAATACCCCAGCAACGGTAATGAGTTTGTTGTATTGGGCATATCTCTTCCACAAGAGTATATCACCAATGCGGAACAAAGGCTGGACGATGAAATGAAGTCGTACATGCTGGAGAACAACGTGTACTATTACGACTATCCATTGAAGTTTGATGAGGCATTCCTTTACAACCACACGGAGATTCTTGAACAGATACACCCCAATACGATTATACGATTTGGTTTTGGTGGCAATGTTGAGCCTTTGTCGTTGTTTGTCAAGCAACTTACTATCAAGTATGGTGAAGGTGTTTTGCCGCAATATGACATTACGCTTACTGATAACATTGAAATTGTCCTTAACCAATTAGGGCAGGTTGCTGATAGCGTAGAAAAGTTGTCTTCTTTAGTTGCTCTCCTTCGCCAGACTTACAACAGAAACATTTGGTCTGAATTAGAGAAGAAACTTTCTAAGGTAAAGGATGACAGCACACCCTATAAGTTGGGAATGCGAGAACTTGACGTAAGTGACAACGCCAGCATACACAAAAATACCTCCGTGGGAAATAACCTGACTGTTGAAAAGGACGCAACTGTAAAAGGTGACTTGTTGCTGAATGGTGCTGCAAGCCGACTCGCAGGAGGGAAAACAGACGGTGAGATTCCAGACTATAGCGGCATCATGGAGGCGTTCATCAACTTTCTGCATTCGGACAACTATACGGGGGATGGGGCGTTTGATACAGGATGGATGCTGACCAACCGTGACACAGGAGGGAACTCTTATCTGGTCGTAGATAACCTTTTCGTGCGGATGAAGGCGTTTTTCACTGAACTGGAGATACGCAAGATTTCCTACGCTGGCGGCAACATCATCTTCTCTCACGCTGGCAGCGTGATTGTAGAAGTCCGTCCTATCTTTGCCTACGACCCGACGGGTGAATCTATACAGGGACAAATGCAAGGTTCACGTTTATTGCTTTCCTCGGACAGCGAAAACGAGGCTGAGATGATGAACATTGGAGAGACCACAACAGAGACGGTGCGTGAGCCTTACATCGTGCGTCATTACGAATACGACGAGGAAACGGGTGAAGAGACCATTACGGAGGAGACTCTATACAACGAGATAACGGTTGTGAAAACGCCGCTGAATCTTGGCGGTGACACATCCGTTGTCAATTCCATTCTTTCCTTTAGTGCGGAAGCCGAGGCTTACCGCTGCTATATCAAGAAGGACGACGGTACAACCTCGACAGAGAACTGGTGGAGAGTGGACGACCAAGCCCGTTGCCAGACTTTCAACATCGAGGAGGGCACACACTACAATGTTTCCAACACGTTCTATTGGCGTAGGGTCGTGGCTGTTGGAAGTGAGATTATCTACAAGGGCGAGGATGATACAGAGGGTGAGACCTATGACTACATCGACCTATCTGCTTCTGATTGCATCACAGGCTCTACCATTCCTGCCGCTGGCGACAATGTTGTGCAGATGGGCAACAGGACGGTTGCAAGCAGACAGGGATTCATTGCAATGGAAGTGGCAGGCGAGAACGCCCCTGCCATCAAGATATACCGCAATGTCAATTCCTATTCGCTTGATGGGAAGATGCCGATTATTCTTTCTCCCTACAAGACTGAAATCCGAGCACGAAGATTTATCACGGAAACGGACTATGACGTGCAGCCTGTTCCTCTTTTCCGTGGTGCATGGAGCGACATCACCGACAGCCAATGCTACTATTACGATGAAGTTACCCATAACGGCTCTTCATGGATATGCACCTATCCCGAAAGCGGTATTAACGGAGTAATGTACACGACCGAAGAGCCAAGCATCAATGCAACCTACTGGCAGATTCGTGCTGCTGCTGGAGAAAGCATCCAGAAACTCAACGAGACCTACCGTTACGCCCTTTCAACCGACGGCTCTACGCCAAGCGGCAGTTGGGTGGATAACAAGCCGACCGTTCCGAAAGGGCAATGGCTGCTGACAGAGACGACTATCACATGGAGTTCGGGCAATCCAACCGTCCTTGTTTCCGCTGAACGCAATCCGAACGATGGTGAAAGCGGTATGAGTGTCACGATTACAAGCCAGTCTGTGACATACGCAAAGACAAGTTCGGCGGCAAGACCTTCTGTTTCTGCTTTCGGTGATTATCCTGCATCTCTGACTAAAGGCGACTACCTTCACAGCAAGACCACCGTCACCTACTCTGACGGGACAAGCACAAATGCTTACAGCGTATCTTACATCGGGGAGGACGGAACAAACGGAACAAACGGGACAGACGGTCGTGGTGTCTCGACCGTGACTGAATACTATGCCGCATCCGCATCTAACAGCGTGGCTCCAAGTTCTTTTAGCACATCTTTCCCGTCCGATTGGGATGCAAACAAAAAATACCTGTGGAACTACGAAGAGACAACGTACACATCTGGAAGCCCGACCATCACGACAAAATCTGTCATTGCCGTGTGGTCAGAAGATGGCAAGGGACTTGATTCCGTTACCAACTATTATCTTGTATCGCAATCAAGCACGGGTGTGACACGCAGCACGTCAGGCTGGACGACAACGATACAGACGGTCTCCGCTAACGACCCGTACCTATGGAATTACGAAAAGTTGACGTGGATTCTGCCAAGTGGTAGCAACGACTACACTTACACAGACCCTCATGTCATTGGTCATTATGGCAGGGATGGCGAGGTCGTTTCCTTAAACGATGATGAAACATCATACAGGTATTTGGTGGCAGACAGCGGAACATCCGTCCCAACTGCATCAGATATTCGTTGGACGAGTACAAGACCCACCGTTGCACAAGGAAAGTGGCTCTGGACTGAAACCACCCTGCATTGGAGCGATGGCACGACCACGGCACTCTATTCCGCTGAACGCAATGGAGTGGACGGTGTTGCTGGTCAGACCGTCCATTTAGGCACACAGACGATGCGGTATGCCGTTACGGATGACGGAGCGAATCACCCAGCCGAGAACAGCGAATCATGGGACACCACTTATACCCCCGTGCAGGGCAAGTGGCTGTGGACGAAGATAACCACGCCTTACACCTACACCGATAGCACGTCGGCTGGCAGCACGGTCACTTACCAAGTGACTTACATTGCCGAAGACGGAGAATCCATCGAGGGGCGTGGCATCAGTTCTGTCACGGAATACTACAAACTGCACACCGCATCGACAGGTGTCAACAACGAGCAGACACATGGTGATGGCGATACACTGTGGAGCACCACCGTCAAAACGGCAACGGAAGCCTTGCCTTACCTGTGGAACTATGAACTGATTAGTTACACGGATAGCACATCTTCCAAGACTCCTGCCACCGTTATCGGAAACTTCTCAGCCGACGGAAAAGGCATTGATGAAATCACCAATTACTACAAGGCATCAAGCAACCAAACCGAATCACGACCTGCGACCGACGGAACAAACGGTTGGACGACAAGCATACAGACCATATCGGAGAATGCGATTTACCTGTGGAACTACGAAAAGGTTGAATATACAGACGGGACTTCCGCTTACACCGACCCTCACATCATCGGTCACTGGGGGCGTGACGGTCTCACCACCGCCCAACTGATTCTGAATCCTGCCGTGGTTCACGTCCCCTGCTATTCCGACGGGTCGCTGATAGACAACTTCTACGCAGAGGTGTCGATGCGGATGAACGTCAACGGTACACAGATTTCACTGTCAGAGAAGACCGTGACGGAGGAATATACGACCCAGTACGTGACGGAAGAGCCAAATGCGGAGATGATGATATTTGAGGATGGTACGAGCGTGAGCGGTGCAGTCTTGACCGTTACAAGCGGTGCAAGCGTGAGCGGTAGCCTCTTGACGCTTAACGGTTCGTATTATCCATCGTTCAACAAACTCTATGTGAACATTACGGGTGGTACGGTGGATGAACGCACGGTGGAAGTGTCAGCGGTTGGTCACGACGAGGACGGAAACGCCTACTACTGCTACGCCACGCTTGGCATACAGCGACAATACATCGTTCGTGATGCCATCAACATACCAGAATATCACCAGCAGCGGTATGCTTGGAGTGCCGCCGTGAGTACGCAAGACCAGACAACACCGCCAGACGACATCAGCGAAACGGACTGGTCATCTTCCACTCCTGCACAGGTGACGGGAAAGCCCTACCTGTGGCTTGAGGACACGTTAATGGTGTGGGACGAAGAAAACTACAGATATGAAGCAAACACGCCCATCTACACAAGGCTTTCGGGCGAGAACGGCACAGGAGTGGCTATCAAGGGCAGCATTCCGTCAACCACCTCCACCCCCGAGGCGTGGCTTGTTGCAAATGTCAGCAACCCAGACGCAGGGGACTCCTACATCTATCAGTCAAACGGACACCTTTATGTGTATAACGGCTCTGTGTGGCAGGACGTGGGGCAAATCAAGGGTGACAACGGCACGACCCAGTACGTCCACATCGCATGGGCAGACGTGCTCGGCAGTAACGGTTATCCGACTTCTGGTCATTTCTTTACCGAAAAAGCGTACAATCAATATTACCCCTACATGGGCGTGTATGTCGATGCGAACGCTGGGCAAGATTCGTCCAATGCATATCTTTATACATGGAGTGAAGTCAAGGGTGATGCCAATGTCGTTGTCACCATCGAGAACGAGAATGATTCTGTCCCCTGTACCTACGACGGGAAGGTGGAGACAAGAACAATCCTGTCCACCAACGTCCATATCTGGTACGGCACAGAGGAACTGCCGCCATCAAGCATTACCATCAGCGGTGCTCCTTCTGGCACGTATGCAGCCGCAATAAGAGATGATGATAACATCTTGACAGGTGAAGTGCATTTTGACTGCCCACAGGGGGTGGCTCTCGACAAGGTGACAGAACTCACCATCACCGTCTCTGCATACCGCAACGGCACTCTTTACGCAAGAAATGTTACGTTCACCGCCAACGGAATCCGTGCCGCAGAGGATGGCGTAAGTCCTTCGCTATATAGACTTGTGCCATCAACACCACAGGTGGTGAAGACCAAAAGCGGCTCTTATCTGCCATCAGCAAACGTCAGTTGCTCTGTTACGAAGAACGTGGGTGGGGTGCAATCAACACCTGCCGCCAGCGAATACTCGTTGATGATGAAGGTAAACGGTGGAAGTGAAGAGGCATACGAGCCAGTACCGCCAAGTGCCATCACGTCGGGCATTGAATACATCCTCCGTGTGGGTGGTGTAGTTGCTGACCGACAGACCGTTTCTCTCATCAGCGATGGTAGCGATGGTGATGATGCCGTGGTGGTGACATTGAACAGGACAGCCGTTATTTTCACGCAGAGCCTGACAAGTGATACGATAACTTTCACGCCGACATACGAGGATGTGACGGTAAACGTAACGAAAGGTGAGACCCCCCAAACACCTTCCAAAATTGAGGTGACAGGTACAAGCCACATCAACACAAGCGGAATCACGATTAGCGGTCGCACCGTCAGATTGTATGCCTCAGGCATCAACACCTATCAGGAAAACAACAAGAATTATCCATACGAAAGCGGCTATGTTGACATCCGTGTAGAATATAACAGCAAGACCTATGACCACCGCATCAATTTCTACGTCAATGCTTTGGGCAAGTTCAAGACGGTAATTGAGGGCGATGTGGAAGAGACGATTGCTAACAAGACATATCATACCTATAACGCTGACGGAACTGTATCAACGTCAATGACTCTTGGAGAGTTTATTCGTTCATCCTCTCAGAATACAAGCAGTCTGACAGAAGAGGTCAACGGCGTTGTTACCAACCAGAGCACTATCAGCCAACAGGTAAATAGCATCAGTCTTGCGGTCTATGAGTCAAAATCCACTTACAACATCCTCTCCCCCAACACCGAAGCAGTCAGCCTCAATTACACCTCACCCACCACCATCCCATCAAGGTCTTTTAGTTCCACGGGCGGCGGCAGATATTTCTATTTGTCCTCTCCCATCACGATAGCAGACAACTACTCTGGAACTATCACGTTTCGCTTTGTCGGTATGGAATCTCGCACTACGAAAGCCATTACCGTCACCTTCGAGAATGGCTTGCTGACGGCAACGAGCGGGAAATATGCAGATTATACGAACGGTACATTACGATTGCTTTTTGACTTTGGCACAACGGAAACAACGTCGTTCTCGGTGTTTGCACAGGTCAACAATCAATCCATCGTTACGCTTGGAGCCAATCGCACAATGGAAATCCGTACATCGGCAGAAGAAGAATTGGAAGACCTCAAAGACGATTTAGTTGAGACAGGCATTGACATTGAGAATCGCAAAATCACGTTCACGGCTGACACCATCAAGATTAACAACAACGCTGGTATTGAAACGGCTGGATTTGACAAGAACGGTAACTTCTCCATTGCAGGTGTGATTAACAGCAAAATCATTACCATCACTACGTCAAACGCAAGCGACTACGGGAGTTATAACGATGGTATTCTTCGACTTAATCCGCTCTTGATTTCAGACGTGATGATAACAGCAGTAAACTCAATCTGCCTGCCCATTGCATTTACAAGCACAGCAACAGCAGCGGCGGCGGAAATCTACGCATGGGGTGATTCAGTCACGACAGTCACGATGGATGATTTAAGGCGATGTGTAGGTAAGAAGATTTACGTGCTTCCTTCCTCTACGACCGCACAACTTATGTTCTATGCTGGAGACAATGCCCGTGAGATTGCCCCCCTCCTTGTCAAAAAGACGGAATATATTGGGGGGGCTCTCGATTTGAATAACACGTCACCCGGTTCGGCAAGATATCTAAGCACTGAAATGATTCTCGGCTATCAGTTCGGAGGTTCTGGCAGTGCTGGATATTTCCACGTCCTTGAATGCAAGATGGGTGTTTACAACCAGCATGAGTGCATCTACTGGGAAATTCAAACAATGGCTCAACTATTAGATGAAACATAAATATATGGCAGCAACAGACAACATATTACCACCATCCCTCGGCACGGAACTGAAAATCAACGTGACCGCCGAACTTGGGAACGACCTGCATCTTGCGGATGTGGACTTCGTGTGTACTTTCTATTCCAACAATCCACTTGGGAGGTCAGTCACCATCCAAAAACAGAAACTTTTGCAGCAGGACGATGACAACTATATAGCCGTACTCAACACCTCCGACATCGGGACAGGCGAATACTGGCTGAAATTGACCGCCTATCTGCCCGATACAGACTTTGAGGACAGACTACGTACCGAGATTGTAAGAGTGCCGACAGGCATACGTGTCATAAGATAAAGAGGAAAGGGTGTGGCTATGGGATGTATATCGGCAACGGCGTGGCGAGTCGGGGGTATCAAGGCAACGGCGTCGCTCGTCTGTAAAATTAACAGGAATCTCTATATAAGAGTAAAGCCAGAAACGGCACAATGGATTAACATTGACACTACTATAGAATATCAGATACAGTCAAACACTCTTTGGAATCTTGAGTGATTATATTAACTTAAAAACAAAAAAATTATGTTATCAACATTATTCTTAGCAGTTGAAGCTGCTGGTCTTGCAAAGTTAGGCGCTGGTCTTGGCGCAGGTCTCGCAGCTATTGGCGCAGGTATTGGTATCGGTAAGATTGGAGGTAGCGCGATGGATGCGATGGCACGTCAGCCAGAAGTGATGAACAAACTGTTCACAAACATGATTGTTGCTGCTGCACTTATTGAGGGCGTAGCTCTGTTTGGTGCCGTTATTGCTCTATTGTGCTCTTTCTAAGAGACAGAATGAATGGATGTCTACATGACGATATAAGTCATTGAAGTCTATTTGTTTGAGAATAAATGCTAAATAAACTAATTAAGAAAACTCTATACGGCGTATGGATTTGTTAATTCCGAGTACTGGCCTGCTTTTCTGGATGTGCATCACGTTCTTTATCGTGCTGGCACTGCTCTGGAAGTTTGGTTTCCCAGCCATTGTTACTATGGTCAATGAGCGTAAACAATTCATTGATGATAGTCTAAGGAAGGCTCAGGAGGCCAATGAAAGATTGGCTAATATACAGAAAGAAGGTGAGTCCATTCTGCGTGAGGCACGGGAAAAGCAGAATTTGCTCCTGAAGGAAGCAACGGCAACTCGTGACTCTATTGTCGAAAAAGCCCAGGAGAAGGCAAAGGAGGAGGCTTCACGTCTTATTACGGAAGCCAAGGCGCAGATAGATGCAGAGAAAGCATCTGCATTACGCGAGATACGTGCAGAGATGGCACAATTGTCTGTCTTGGTTGCGGAGAAGGTTAT
>CALAVF010000288.1 GCA_937892315.1 uncultured Prevotellaceae bacterium
AGCAGAATGGCGAAGGCGATGGGTAGCCAGGAGGTGGCGATGCCCAGGCCGGTCATGACCAGCGTGTTGCGAAGCACCTGCAGGATCTGCGCGGAAGTGCCCGGATCGTTGAAGAGCAGGGCAAAGTTGCTCCAGCCCACATACGCGGCGTCTACGCCCAGCTCCTGGCCCGCACGGGCGTCATAGAAGGCGTAGCGCCAGCCGTAGATGGGCAGGTAGGAGAAGACGAAGGAGAGCAGCAGCACCGGCAGGAACATGATGAAGAGCCTGTATTTTTCGGGCATCTCCAGCGTCTGCAAAGCCGCTTCCAACTGACGAATCAATGCCCGCTTATTCTCCTCGGGGGCAAAGACAAAACCTTCAGCCACAAGCAAACGGTTCTTCTTCTCGTCTGGATAGACATAACAAACAAAAGGGCCTCCCATCGCATCGTTCTTCATATCCCACAATCCACGCATCGAGACAACGCTCTTGCCATCGAACGCAACGATATCGCTCGACACCGTCCTGCTGTCCGTTTCCATCCATTGACCTTCACGACCACCAGGGATATTGATTTGCATGACCGAATCGCGTGCCGTGACCATCTCCTGCAAAGTCATCTCTCGCATAGGAAGTGTGTAAAGGCACACATTCAGACGGAACTCCTGCTTGCTTGCCGATGCCCAAAAGAAGTTCGTACCCCTTTTCACGTCGTCAATATCTTGCGGCACATGGATGTTGACACCAAACTGCTGCTTTGCCTGACGATTCACCACACCACTATACTTCTTGTTCAGATAAGCACGCTCACGCAAAAACTCATGGGCATTCAGCAATGAGAGCATCACCGCCCGATTGTCCAGCACCTCACGGACAAAGGTCTCGTTGTCAGGTGCATCAATATGCAGCAGCAACTGCGGTTGGGCATACACATCACGCTCCATCCACATGAGCGGCTCCCCGTATTTCTTCCCCACCCTGACCATGACGATATTGCCAAACGTCCTGAACGTGCCCTTGAACGCCACAGGGTCAATGTAGGTCACACGGAAATTCGGCTCTACCTGCGGAAGTCCCTCAATCGGTGCTTCCACCACCTCAACAAGACTTTGCCCCGTCGCCGTTTTCAGCCAATCCTTATTCGCCACCAACAACAACTCGTAAGGGGCACTCTGCACCTTCGCCGTGACCGCTTTCTTGCCGCCACCTCCTTGCTTGTCCGACGAACAAGCCGAAAAGGTGAACAAGGCTACACATATTATATAGAGAGAGACAAAACGCTTCATCGTTTCAAGCAACCTTTAGTTCGGCTTTGCCAATCTGAACACTTCCGTCCCGCACAGCAGGAAACAACCTAATCCATAATCGTCAAAGTCGGGTTCCTTGCCGTAGGTGACAGGTTGTGAATCCTTCGGTTCCTTGCCCGTCCCCTGCACATATCCCAAGAAACCATCCTCGTGCAAGCAGGTCTTCACCATCGCCTCCCATGTCTGCTCAATGATGGGCAGATATTTCTTCCTTGGCAGATAACCATGACGCACACCCCATGCCATGCCATAAATGAACAAGGCAGTGCCCGACAGTTCCACCCCGCCGTAGTTGCTCTCGTCGTGCAGCGACACATTCCAGAAGTGGTCTTTCCGCTGACACTTCACCAGAGCCTCCGTCATGGCGAGATAGTCGCTGCGATAATCCTCAAAGTGGGCATCCGCCCCGATGTTCCTCCACTTCGTTTCCCCCAGAGGCTCCAGATAGTCGGGAGCCTTCGCCTTCTTGCCCACCAGCATGGCATCCATCGCACGCACCAGTGCAGCATACACCCATCCGTTGCCACGGCTCCAGTAGCAGTCCTCGCCGTTCGGCTCCGTGTAGGGCGGCACGAAATCCTTGTCACGCCACCACAAGCCATCCTCCAGATTGAAAAGTCCGCCCCCTGTTTCGTTGCGAGACGTTGCATACATCGCCCATCCCTGCTGCGTGTAGCGGGCAGCATTCTTGTCACCAGCCAGACAGCAGATGCGTGCCAACTTCGAGAACACCGGCAAACCCATCTGGATGGCATCAATCCATGTCCAGTCGCCATCACTCCCCTCCGATTTCGTCATGCCACCAGCCACCCACGGCGTGCCATGAGCCGCAATCACGTTGTCCATACACTGCACCGTGGGAGCAATCATCGCTTGACAAAGTTCTTGGGAGCGTTGCTCCAAGTTTTCCCCCATCCGCCTCACATACATATCCAGATACGTCTGACAACAGCAGTAGTCGTCCGCATCACGAGTCGTCACCCCATTGCGAGGCATCCACTTGTGTGCCGTGCCCCAGTCGAGGATGTACTGCTCATATCTTCCGCGCTTCTCGCCACCCGTCAGACGTTCCACCTCCACCAGTGCCGAAAGCCCCTCGAAATACACGCCACGTGTCCAGAGGTTCGACGGACGTTCCCGCTTCACAAACGTCGGCTTACCCGGGTCGGGGTACTTGTTCAGAAAATAGTCATTCGCCAGTTCCAGTGCCCTCAGCACTTCCCCTTGTTTCGGATGGGCAAAGGCATTCAGAGCCATCACCATGCCCAGCAAAAAAAGAATCTTTGTTTTCATCATATCCTATTTTTGGGGGCAAAGGTAAGAAAAAAATCTCAATTGAAC
>CALAVF010000289.1 GCA_937892315.1 uncultured Prevotellaceae bacterium
CCAAGTGGTGTGACTCAGACCGCCGAGGCGGTGTGACTCAGACCACTTTTGGGGTACTTTCGGGTAGGAAAAAGACTTTACGTCGTGAAGAAGAATTAGGAAATGAGCAACTGGCGGGCAAACTCCCAAATGACGATGCCTGCGGCTGTGCTGACATTGAGGGAATGTTTGGTGCCATATTGTGGAATTTCGATGCAACCATCGGAGAGGTTCACCACTTCCTGGTGAACACCTTTCACTTCGTTGCCAAGGATGATGGCATAGCCTTTTTGAGAACTGACATTTGAGAATTGAAGGTTGACATCTTGCAGGGGGATGGAGCCTTCGCACTGTTCGATGCTGAAGATGGTGTAGCCCTGCGTGCGGAGTGCCTCGACGGCATCGAGGGCTGTGGGGAAGTGTCGCCATGCCACGGTGTCTTCTGCTCCGAGGGCGGTCTTGTGGATTTCGGGATGAGGCGGCAGGGCGGTGATGCCACACAGGTAGATGGCTTCCACACGGAAGGCGTCGGCGGTGCGGAAGACGCTGCCCACGTTGTACATGCTCCTCACGTCGTCGAGCACTACGATGAGGGGCATCTTTTCTGACGCACGAAACTCTTCAGCGTTCATGCGCCCCATTTCGGTGATGGTCAGTTTTCTCATAAATTGTACATTACATCTGTCCGCTCTCTATCAGCAGGATGGCTCGTTCCGTCAGTCGGTCATCGACCTCGGCATCATATTCTTTCTTCAGGCTGGCACCGAAGAGGGAGGCAAAGGCGTTGTAGAATCCAGCCTTGAAAGAGCCCATGTATTTCTTAATGAGTTCATAGCCCGTCATGTCGCATTGGCGGTCGATGAGTTTGATGAGCAGTTTGCCCTGGGCAAAGGTCAGTTTCTTCAACTGCGGATAATACTCGGCTTTGAGAGCCTTTTCCTGCTGCTTGAGGTAGGCATCTTTTTCTCGCTTGGTGGGAAGCGAATCCATGTGGGCGATGGTGCGGTCCACCGTGCGTTGGATGTCGCAGGCGATGGGATAGACCTTCTTGATGTTGTTGGCTATCTTGTAGTATTTCTTTGCCTGTGCCGGATTCTTGAAAATCAGTTTGTTGAACACGTACACATCGCTGTATTGAAAACTCGGAATCATCTCCCCGTCGTACTCCACCATGCCGGTGTAGTACAACCGATGCGAGAAGATGGGGTCGCCCGTCATGTCAAGGTCCAATTGGGCATCAGCCTTTATTTGCTGAGCCAGACACGCCTGTGCTGCCATCATCCAGATGGCGACAAGGGCAAGCCGTGTGACGGTGTAATCATGCAACCTCATGGCCTTATCCTTTTTTCAATCGGCTGCAAAATTAGCAAGAAATCCTCACATATCTATTATTTTGAACTTTGAGACCCTTGTTTTTTTAACTTTTTTAGTTATCTTTGCACATTATTAAGAGAATTTATGGCGAAGAAAGAGGAACTCACGCCGATGATGCGGCAGTTTTATGACCTGAAGGCGAAGCACCCCGATGCTTTGCTGCTGTTTCGTTGCGGTGACTTCTATGAGACCTATAACGAGGATGCGGCTGTGGCGGCAGAAATCTTGGGAATCACGCTGACGAAACGCAGCAGTGTGGCTGGCACGTCGGCAAGTGGCACGGCGATGGCGGGATTTCCGCATCATGCCCTGGACACGTATCTGCCGAAGTTGATTCGGGCGGGCAAGCGTGTGGCGATTTGCGACCAGTTGGAAGATCCGAAACTGACCAAGAAACTGGTGAAGCGAGGCATCACGGAACTGGTGACACCGGGTGTGGCGATGACGGACAATGTGTTGAGCACGAAGGAGAACAACTTTTTGGCATCGGTACATTTCGGCAAGTCGGCGTGTGGCGTGGCATTGCTGGACATCTCGACGGGCGAGTTTCTGTGTGCGGAGGGTACGACGGACTATGTGGATAAACTCCTGACGAATTTCTCGCCGAAGGAAGTGCTCTTCGAACGGGGCAAGCGACTGATGTTTGAGGGGAACTTCAGCAGCAAGTTCTTCACCTTCGAACTGGATGACTGGATTTATACGGACGAGTCGGCTCGAAAGAAACTGTTGTCGCACTTTGGTACGAAGAACCTGAAGGGTTTTGGCGTGGAGCACCTGAAGAATGGCGTGGTGGCGGCTGGAGCGGTGTTGTACTATCTGGAACAGACGCAGCACACGCACATCTCGCACATCCGCAACATTGCCCAGATTGAGGAGAACAAGTATGTCCGCATGGATAAGTTCACGGTGAGGAGTCTCGAACTGCTGGGCTCGATGAATGAGGGGGGCAACAGTCTCCTGTCGGTCATCGACAAGACCATCAGCCCGATGGGTGCCAGAA
>CALAVF010000290.1 GCA_937892315.1 uncultured Prevotellaceae bacterium
ACGTGTGCTCTTCCGATCTATAACCTTGGCTGACTCCAACAGGGGTGGAACTTGTCTGTGAACCCACTGCATCATATTGTTTGGAAAGTCCAAAGTCAATCAGCACAATCTGCTGGTCATGTTGACGAAGCATGATATTGCCCGGCTTCACATCCAAATGGTTGATGCTCCGTGCATGGATATAGGCAAGAGCGTCCGCCACTTTCTTGATGTATTCCACTTCCGTCACTTCGGACAGAGCACCACGGCGTTTCACCAAGTCGGAGAGGTTTTCGCCTTCAATATATTCCATCACATAGTAGGCAGTATTGTTCTCCTCGAAAATGTCATGAATCTTGATGATGTTCGGGTGGTCAAGTTGCGAGATGGTACGTGCCTCCTTCAAGAACTTGTTCATGAAACGTTGCACCGTCTCCCTATTACTCTGTGTGCCCAAAGTAACATGGCTCGTCTGTTCGTCACGGTCACAACATTCTTTGTAGAAGAACTCTTTAATCGCCACTTTGCGACCCAGCATCACCTGTTCTGCCAAGTAGGTGATGCCAAAGCCTCCTTGACCAAGAACACTTATGATTCTATATTTACCACCCTGCAAGGTCGTATTTGTATGTAGTGTCTGCATGGTTTTGATAGATTATCTAACGATTGTTGATGACAAAGGTAGGAATTTATGTAGACTAAAACAACTTTTTGATATATTTATTGGACAAAACGCCCGTTTTAAAGGATGAAACTCCTATGTCTTCTCTATGAAATTCATCCACCCTCTTTTGCAAATGCGTTTAATATCGCCAAGATGACATCAACACGCTCCACCTCTCCTAAAGGCAATACACATTCTGTTTCTTCATGGATATTGGGGCGTTTCAGGAACTTCTGGCATTCTTCTTTCAAGTAAGTCTTCAAAGTTGCGTTTGTCTCTTTGTTGAAGCGTTCAATGATGTCAGAACAATAATTCAAAACATAGATAACATCTTCAAAATCATGAGATGTACGCAAGTCTTCACCTCCACGAGAATTGATAGCCTCTATCTTTGTTGCCAAGAAAAACAGGACTGGCATAATGTAGATGGTGCGTCCATTGGGAAGTGTGTATCCTTCTTTGTGTTCAATGCCTGGCTGATACCATTTGTTCGTAAATCCCAAATACTTTTCATCGGTTGGCATGATGTCTATCTCGCCACCCTTGTATAGCCATCGACAGATTGGGGCTCCCTCACTTCTATCTTCCGCAAACTTCTTTTTCCGCAAAAAAGCATTGAACTCTTCGTATTCTTTGTACGACATCAACCCCACCACACAATCCACATCTCTTGTCGGACGTGCCTCCTCGGCAGCCTCATCATTCACATAAAGTTGAGCAACAGAACCACCCACATAGACAACCCGTTCGTTCAGGTCATCCATGCCTTCTGCAATGTCTTGCAAACGTTCAAGATTCGTTTTGTCCATATCGTGCAAAAGATTTATCCAGTTCAGAAATAGCAAATTCCCTCTCACGTACACGCCCCATTCTCAATGTGTCAACAATCACCAACAACTTGTAAAGTTCTTCGTCATTGGATACCGCCTCTGGAACGGAACTATATAGAGGGATAATGGATTGCCCACGCACCGTCCCCTTCTTGTATGGCCACACATAGACATCCTTGCTTTGAGCAACCTGCTCCTTGATGGGCGAGGCTGATACCACCGTAGGAATACCTCTCACTACACTGCCAGGAACAACAGGAAAGACATACCTCAGCCCATATACCAAAAAGTCTTTCAGTGCAAGTGTGTTGACCCTCTTTTTGGTACTATCCACCAACTGTGAGACCCTGCACCGTTCCAGAGCCTCTGATATTTCAGCAGGGCTAATGCCCAATGATGCCGCAATATCTTTATTGAGCATCACTTGACCCGACGGGGTCATTTTCTTGAGAAGAACCACAATATCTTGCGGTCTCATTCCATTGCTTTTCAAATTCATATCGTTCAGATTTGCGATTCGCAAATTGCGAATTCATGTTCTTTCCGCTGGCAAATATAGGCATTAAATCTTTTTCGTACAATTTTTTTTTGAAAAAGATGCTTATTTCCCAAGCGTTTTGGAAGAATATCGCAAGAACAACAAATTTGTTGGGCAATTTGTTTTCATGACAAACCTCAATGTCCACTCAAGTCTTTCACCCGTCTCTTGCGGAAACGATGCCCAATGTCT
>CALAVF010000291.1 GCA_937892315.1 uncultured Prevotellaceae bacterium
GGCGGTGTGACTCAGACCACTTTAGAGGCATCGAGGACATCTTTTTTGACACACCCTCATCACTTGCAATCACAACATGACAGAGTTTTGACAAAAGGATGAATGCCGAGACATGAGGCTCGTGTAGGTTGACCAGTGTAGCGAATATAGGCGAGGCACTTTGGCGGGTTGAGACCAGACAGCGTAGCCCGTCTAAATACGAATATGATTTGTGGCTACTGCATGAGGAGTCGCGTGTAGCCGTTTTTTACTGCCTTCTGAAGAGTGTGTACCTTTGCATCGAAGTTGGGATGTGAAGGTGTCTGAAAAACATCACTTTCACCACCATAAAAACGAAAAAACCGTTTTTCGTTTTGTATTGTGCTCACTTAATCGTACCGTTCACTTCGTGCAAGGTACTCACGTTCGGAAAAACTCAAATAAATTTTGTTTTTCTCTCACTTATCCGTACCTTTGCACCTTGAATAAGACAGGACGGCCAGTCAGCCCCACGGAAATGAAACTTATCAAACGACTTGACATTTTCATCTTGAGGAACTTCCTCACACTGTTTGCAGGTACATTCTGCATCAGCCTTTTTGTCGTGATGATGCAGTTTCTGTGGAAGTATATCGACGAACTGGTGGGTAAGGGCCTGTCGTTCGATGTGTATGCGAAGTTCTTCTTCTATGCCGCCGAAACGCTGGTGCCGATGGCACTTCCGCTCGCCATTCTGCTGGCTTCGCTGATTTCGTTCGGCAACATCGGCGAGCGGCTGGAACTGCTTGCCATCAAGGCGGCGGGCATTTCGCTGTTTCGCACGTTGCGTCCGCTGATTGTGCTGAATGTGCTGCTGTCGCTGGCTTCGTTCCACTTCCAGAACAAGATTGCTCCCGAGGCGTGGCAGAAACTCTACCAAATGATGTATTCCATCAAGACGAAATCGCCTGAGGTGGAAATTCCCGAGGGCGTGTTCTACGATGGCATTCAGAACATCAACCTGTATGTGAAGAAGAAGAACCCCGACACGGGTATGCTGTACGATGTCATCATCTACAACTTTCAGGACGGGGTGAGCAGGGCTCACATCATTCTTGCCGACTCTGCCAAGATGGTGACTTCGAGCGACAAGACACACCTGCTGCTGCACTTGTACGAGGGGGAGCAGTTTGAGAATCTACAGAACGGGGCGGCGTTGCAAGCCCGAAACGTGCCTTACAGAAGGGAGACGTTCGTGGAGAAGCATTTCATCATCGACTTCGACACGAACTTCAACATGGCAGACGAGGACACGGGGGCGGGAAGGGCGACGACGAAGAACATGCGGCAGTTGGAACATGACATCGACTCGATGAATCTGGTGTGTGACAGCATCAGCGTGGCATACAGCGAGGAGATGTGGAGAAACACGCTGAACGTGCCGCAGAGGGAGGACAGCACGGCGAGAGCGAAGGCGGCACTGGCAAAGGTGGACATCGAAACGCTGCTGAGCGGGCTGACACCGCAAGAGCGGCAGCGAGCGGTGATGAATGCGATGCAGAAGGTGGGGTTTGAGCAGATGGACGTAGGATACAAGGCTCCGTCGATGGAGGACTTTAACAAGGACATTCGCCGACATAAGATACAGTATTGGGAGATGATAACGATGTCGTTGGCTTGTCTGCTGTTCTTCTTCATCGGTGCCTCGCTGGGTGCCATCATCCGCAAGGGCGGCTTGGGTTTCCCTGTGGTGATTGCGGTCATCATCTTCATTGTTTACTACACCATCAACACGTTCGGCAAGAAGGTGGGCAGAGAGGGCAATATGCCAGTGTGGCTGGGCATGTGGCTGAGTACCATCATTCTGGCTCCCTTGGGCATCTTCTTCACGGTGAAGTCGAACAATGACTCGGCGGTGTTCAACATGGATGCCTATGTGGCACTGTGGAAGAAGGTGCTGGGCATCCGACCGAAACGCAACATCGTGAGGAAAGAGGTCATCATCAACGATCCCGACTATGCCGACATGCACGGTGTGCTCGAACAACTCATCACCACCAGCCGCGAGTATCTGGGCTCACTGCCCCATTCCACCCCCATCGGCTATCTGCGTTACATTGTGCGTTTCTGGTTCTCGAGGCGTGAAGACATGCAGGCGGAGGGCATCAATCTGCTGGTGGAATATGTGGTGGAGGTGCTGTCGAACAGCAAAGACCGTCAAGTGTTGCTGTGGCTGAACGGCTACCCTGTGCTGGAAACACGCAATTTCCGCTTCTACCGCCGACGTCGCAAGGACATGAGAGAAATCATCAAGTATTCGGGAAAAATAAAAAATCACATATATGAAAACATCCTTTCTGTTCAGTAAGATAGAGGAGGCCGTCGAGGACTTCCGGCAGGGAAAGTTCGTCATTGTGGTGGACGATGAAGACCGCGAGAACGAGGGCGACTTCATCACCGCCGCCGAGATGATTACGCCCGAGAAGGTGAACTTCATGCTCAGGGAGGGCCGTGGCGTGCTGTGTGCCCCCATCACCATATCGAGGGCAAAGGAACTGGAACTGCCCCATCAGGTGGAGGAAAACACATCGATGCTGGGCACTCCGTTCACAGTGACCATCGACAAGTTGGAAGGCTGCACCACAGGGGTCAGTGCCCACGACCGTGCGGCTACCATCCAGTGGTTGGCAAATCCCGATGCCAAGCCCAGCGACTTCGGCCGTCCAGGACACATCAATCCACTCTATGCCCAAGACAACGGTGTGCTTCGCCGTTCGGGACATACCGAGGCTGCCATCGACTTGGCACGTCTGGCTGGGCTGAGACCTGCTGCCGCCCTCATCGAGATTCTCAACCCCGACGGCACGATGGCCCGCCTGCCTCAACTCATCCAGAAGGCAGAGGAACTGGGCTTGAAACTCATCCAGATTAAAGACCTCATCGCCTACCGTCTGCGGCAGGAGAGCCTCGTGGAGAAAGGCGTGGAGGCTGACATGCCCACTGCCTACGGACACTTCCGCATCATTCCCTTCTGTCAGAAGAGCAACGGGCTGGAGCACGTGGCACTCATCAAGGGCGAGTGGGAGAAGGACGAGCCGGTGCTGGTGCGTATGCACTCCAGTTGTGCCACGGGCGACATCTTCGGCAGCCAGCGGTGCGACTGCGGCGAACAACTGCACAAGTCGATGGAACTGATTGAGAAGGAGGGCAAGGGTGCCATCGTCTATCTCATTCAGGAAGGTCGCGGTATCGGGCTGATGAACAAGATTGCCGCCTACAAACTGCAAGAGGAGGGACTTGACACCGTGGATGCGAACATCCACTTGGGCTTCGACCCCGACCTGCGAGACTACGGCGTGGGGGCTCAGATTCTGCGAGAGATTGGCGTGAGCAAGATACGTCTGCTGACCAACAATCCCGTGAAACGTGTGGGGCTCGAAGGCTATGGACTTGAGATTGTGGAGAACGTGCCCATCGAAATCACCCCCAACAAATACAACGAGCGTTATCTTCACACGAAGAAGGAACGCATGGGACACACATTGCATTTCAACAAATAAAAAATGAACATATATGGAAAATCTTTCAGACCGTCTTAACAGACTTTCCCCTTCTGCCACGCTCGCCATGAGTCAGAAGAGCGCTGAGTTGAAGGCTCAAGGGGTGGACGTGATTAACATGAGTGTGGGTGAACCCGACTTCAACACCCCCGACCACATCAAGGCTGCCGCCATCAAGGCGGTGGAGGAGAACTGGAGCCGCTACAGCCCCGTGCCAGGCTATCCAGAACTGAAAAAAGCCATCGTGAACAAACTGAAGAACGAGAACGGACTGGATTATCAGCCCTCTCAGATTCTCTGCTCGAACGGTGCCAAGCAGTCGGTATGTAACACCATCATGGCGATTATCAACGCCGGCGACGAGGTGATTATCCCTGCCCCTTACTGGGTTTCTTACCCACAGATGGTGCTGCTGGCAGAAGGTACACCCGTGTTCATCGATGCCCCCATCGAGCAGGATTTCAAGATTACGCCTGCACAACTGGAGGCTGCCATCACGCCTAAGACCCGTGCCCTCATCCTCTGCTCACCCAGCAACCCTACAGGTTCTGTCTATAGCAAGGAAGAGTTGGAGGGCTTGAAGAACGTGCTCCTGAAGCATGAACGTGTCATCGTCATTGCCGATGAAATCTACGAGCACATCAACTACGTGGGCAAGCACGCTTCCATCGCATCGTTCCCCGACCTGAAGGAGCGAGTGGTGGTCATCAACGGCGTCAGCAAGGCATACGCCATGACAG
>CALAVF010000292.1 GCA_937892315.1 uncultured Prevotellaceae bacterium
AACCTTGTTGAACTGAACGGCAAGCGGATGGGCATCGTGGGCCTGGGCAACATCGGCATGGCAGTGGCTCGCATCGCCACGGCATTCGGAATGCAGGTGCTGGCTTACACCTCGAAGGACGAGGAAGACCTGCCCTACGGCATCAAGAAAGTGGACATGGACACCCTCTTCGAACAGTCGGACATCGTGTCGCTGCATTGTCCGCTCACCGTAGAAACACATTTCCTGGTGGACAAGGAGCGACTGGCAACGATGAAGCCGACCGCCATCCTCATCAACACAGGCAGAGGGCCGCTCGTGGACGATGCCGCCGTGGCGGAAGCACTGAACAACGGCGACCTTGCCGCCTACGCTGCCGACGTGCTGACCACCGAACCTGCACCGGCTGACAATCCGCTCCTCATAGCCAAAAACAGTTATCTCACCCCCCACATCGCTTGGGCGACACGCGAGGCGAGACAACGTCTCATCAATATCTGCACAGAAAATGTTCGGGCTTATCTGGACGGAGAGCCCGTGAATCAGGTGAACTGATCAACACCATTTCCTCATCTTTCAGACATCCTACACCAACACCCCAATCCACACATGGACAGAAAAACATTAGAATTTGTAACCTACTGCATCGGTCAACTTTCTCTGTTACTGAAATTGCCACAACAGGAAATATACAAACGCCTGAAAGATTCAGGCATCCTGTATGGCTACATCGTACCCTCTTATGACGTACTGCACACTTTCGGTTCACGATACCTGATGGAAGACTTGACCGATTACATGAGGGAGAAAGGAGTGCTTGGAACATGATACTCTACCATTCATCAAACGTCATCGTGAATCATCCCGACACTCTGCATTCACGCCATTATCTCGACTTTGGCAGAGGGTTCTATCTCACCTCTCTACACGAGCAGGCCGTAAGATATGCACAGCGTTTTAAAAGAAGGGGACAAGCAGCATGGCTCAACACGTATGAATTGTCCGACATGGACCCAAAATGGAAAATCAAGCAATTCGAGGCATACAATCAACAATGGCTCGACTTTGTGGCACAATGCCGAGAAGGAGGCGAACCAGGAGACTATGATATGATTGTCGGAGGCATCGCCAACGACAAAGTCATCATCACACTTGACAGATACTTCAGGGGAGAGATTTCACAAGAAGAAGCCCTAGGCCTACTTCAATTCGAAAAGCCCAATATCCAATACTGCATACGTTCTGAACAAATGCTACGTGAATGTCTTACATACATCAAAAGTGAACAACTATGAACGAAGAAAGCAGACAAGTCATGAAAAGTGCTCAGTGTGCAAGGATTATTGCTAACATTAGCGAAATGTATGGCATACCCCTTGACAAAGCAACAGACATTTATTACCGTTCAGAAACGGCAAACCTGATAGATGAAGGCATTGCCGACCTGCACTGTCGCAGTGACAAGTATTTGGCAGAAACCATATGGATAGAGCATCAAGACAGAGAACCCATGAATCAGGTGAACTGATAAACATCTACTCTGAGCACTCCAAAAGTCTTTGCAAGTATTTTTGGTTCATCCCCGATTTTTTTTTGAAAAGTTTCTACCCTATGATATATGTTTCTAGCCAAAGAAAAGGGAAAGTTTTTTGGAGAAGATGTCACAAAAATAGGGTATCGGGAAGTCGCAAACCTCCCAAAAGGGTTTTTGAATGTTTTGGGCTATCATGGCTACTCCATGCGGCAAGGGTATGCCTCAGAATCTCAATACTTGATTTTGAAATAGTCAAGCAAGGCTTTATAATGGTCTTGTGCGGTGAGACAAGTGTCGGTGAGGAAACCGTTGACATTGCCCCACTCCTGTATGCCACGATAATAATACAAACGCAAGTCCTCTGTGATGATAAACGGCACGATGCCTGCCTGGAGACATTGCCCAAACATCACGAGTCGCCCCACTCGCCCATTACCATCTTGGAAGGGGTGGATTCGCTCAAACTGCACATGAAAATGAAGGATATCGGCAAACTCAACTCTCTCCAGAGCATTATACTCCTTTAGCAAGTCCTTGATGCGTTTGTGTACTTCCTGGGGCTGCACGGTTTCTTCGCCACCCACCTCATTTGCAAAACGCTTATAATCCCCCACTGCAAACCAGCGTTTTTGGCTATCAGACGTGTTCGTCTTGAGAATCTGGTGCAGTTGTTTGATATGGGCTTCTGTGAGTTGGTCGGTGGCGTGGTCAATGATATAATCGATGCAGCGGAAGTGATTGACCGTTTCCAAAATATCGTCAATACGCGTGTTCTCGGTGGTGACGCCAAGTGTATTTGTTTCAAAAATATAGCGAGTCTGCTCCTTGGTCAATCGGCTGCCCTCGATGTGATTGGAGTTGTAGGTCAGGTCAATCTGCGTGCGATGGTAGATGCCACCTCTCAGTTGCATCTCTTTCTCTTCACGCAAACGAGCGAGCAAGGGAGAGAGTTTCTTCTTCCCCCTTTGCGGCAATGCAGCATCGGCGGGGATGTTCCATGTCTTGCCCATGAGGAAAGCCCCATCGATTTTCCCCGAGGCACAGTAGTTTCGGGCGGTTCGTTCGCTGATGCCGTGCTTTTCGGCAAATTGAATGACGGAGATGTATTCCATATTTATCGGCAAGTTTTAACTGAAAAAGACGCTACAAAAGTACGACAATTTGCCGACATCGGCAAATGAGTCGGACGATATTCTTTCTCAAAGCCGCATTTTTGTCATTTCAAGTCTGCCTCTGTCACCTGCGACCTCACCCGGCTCAGCGTCTCCGGTGTCATCTGGAGGAAGGATGCCACGTGGTGCAGGGGGGCACGACGGATGATTTCGGGGTTCTCACGCATGGTGCGGATGTAGCGTTCCTTGGCTGTCTCGAAACGAATCACGTCGGCTTTCCGCTGCGAGATGATGAGCGAACGCTGATAGAAGGCAAAGATGAGTTTGCAAAGTTCAAAGGATCGGCTGGCGATGGCTTCCAACTCGTCGTGGGGGATGCCATAGACAACGCCCGGCTCCAGCATGGTGGCGACGATGTGGGAAGGTTCGCGGAGGAAGAAACTTTCGATACAAATCACCATGTCCCCCTCGTGGCTGATGTGTTCGGTCACGGTGACGTTGTTCTTGGTGTAATACTGAAGGACCATGCCCCGCTCCACGAAGTACATGCAGTTGCACACTTCGCCCTCGTTGACCAGATTGTGCCCTCTCAGCAGTTTCTGGGGTTGCAGAATGTTCATAAAGGCATGGAAGGCGTCCACACTCAGTGTCACCCCATAACTTCGGCAAATCTCTCTTGCCACGTCGCGTCGTTGTTCGTTTAGATTCATAGTATTTCAGTTAGTAAATGTGAATGCGAAATGAAAAAACGGCAGTTGTCAATGGCTGTAGTCTCTTTCGCCAAATATCACGCTGCCCACTCGCACCATGGTGCTGCCGTGCTCCTGAGCAATCAGATAGTCGCCGCTCATGCCCATCGAGATGTCCTTAAATTCTGCCTTGTCTGAGAAGTAATGCTCTTTCAGCCGCCCAAACAACGCCCTCACCTGTTCAAACTCGCCGGCAATCTGCTCTTCGTCGTCGGTGTTGGTCGCCATCGCCATCAAGCCCACAATCCGCACATTCAGCAGTTCCTTCCATTCGCCGCCATCCAGCATCTCCACCACCTCGTCGGGCGAAAAGCCAAACTTGGTTTCCTCGGCTGCCACGTGCAACTGCAGCAGCACGTCCACCACCCTGTCCACCTTCTGTGCTTGCTTGTTGATTTCCTTCAACAATTTGACGGAATCGACTGAATGTATGAGACTTACGAACGGAATCATATACTTGACCTTGTTCGTCTGCAAGTGTCCGATGAAGTGCCACTGGATATCCTCGGGCAGTGCGTCGTGCTTCGCCACCAGTTCCTGCACATGGCTCTCGCCAAACACACGCTGACCTGCGTCGTAAGCCTCCTGCAGTGCCTCCACAGGATGATACTTCGACACAGCCACCAGCCGCACGCCCGGCTTCAACGTCGCCCTGACCCGATGTAGATTCTCCGCTATCATGGCGTTCGTTCAGGCTTCGTATTCGGGCTTCTCAGCCTCTTCCTTCTTGGTGTGGACGGCATAGCGGAACACGTCCATGATTTTCGTCTCCGCCAGGTTGGCGATGCGGTAATCCATCAGCGAGCCCTTCATGCCGTTGTCGAAGTTCTTCACCGCCTCGTGGAACGTGCCAGCCTGCACCAGCATATTGTTGGCAATTTCCTTCTCCGTCTGTGTCTTCTCGTCGATGGTGATGAAGAGGCAACGCACCTTGTACCACTTGTCAGCCACATCGCTGTCGCTGGCAAAAATCTCGGCATACTTCACACGCTTAATGTCCGTCACATCCAGGTTGCCGCTCGTGTAAGGCTTCACCTCCTCGATGATTCTCGACTCCGCCTCCGTAAAGTTCAGCGCATCCACCAGATAGGTGAAGGTCTCGGGCTTCGTCGTGCCGTCATCCTTCATCACATCCATCTTCACCTTACACTCAAACCAACTGTTGATTTCCATAGTTCTCTTATCGCTTTTTTACATGAATATTCTTTTTATCACATTTAAGCCACAAAATTACACTTTTTCCTCAAAACGGCAAAAGAAAACCGCACTTTTTCCAAAAAATGCCGCAGAAAAACATCGGATTCGTCCTCTTCCTCGCCCAATTCGTCACTATCCCAACCTCTTTTCCGCTAAAATCACACGAATTTTAGCACTTTTTTATACAAAGCGATGGCAATGCGAAGATTTTTGACTACTTTTGCAATGTAAATACACCAATCGTCAAGTTATGAATACAATATCACTCAACAATCTGTGGAGTTATCTGCAAGGGCTTTCACTCACGGCAAGCACCCAGCGCTGGCTCGCCAACCATCTGATGGAGGCGGCGGAAAGTGCAGAGAACAGGGGCAAAAAAGCGGTGAGCACCAGTTCTCAAAAGGAAATCGTGTTCCCGAAAATTCCCAAGGACTACAAACCGTCGCCAAGGGTGATGGCAATGACTTTGGGACCACTGCCAGAAGGCGTCGATTTGGAAAAGGAACTTGAAAATCGTTGGGAAGAATGGGCAAAATAAGAGCGTTGATAGACACTAATGTCTTACTTGACCATCTTGCAAGACGCGAGAACTTCTACCAAGATGCAGCAGCCGTATTCTCTATGGCTAACGAGGGCTATCTGACTGGTATCGTCTCGTCGCTCAGCATCGTCAATTGTGCATACGTTCTTCCGAAACACTATGACGGGCAAGCCGTCTTGGAGCAGATAAAAGAAATGTTGCGTATTTTCACAATAAGCAATGTTGATGCAAAGACCTTGGAAGAAGCCGCCAATCTTGCACCCTACGACTATGAAGATGCCGTGCAATTTCTTTCGGCACAACCATATCATCCAGACGTGATTATCACCCGTGACAAGAAAGGATTCAAAGACTTCGACATATTGGTGATGACTCCCGCCGAGTTCGTCAACAAGGCAAAGCAACAATAGTTTCTGCAATTTTATCTTTTGAGATCGGAAGAGCGTCGTGTAGGGAAAGAGTGTAGATCTCGGTGGTCGCC
>CALAVF010000293.1 GCA_937892315.1 uncultured Prevotellaceae bacterium
AAGAAGATTGAAAATGGTAGTTAAGGAGTTATCGCTTCGCTCGTCTTTCGGACAGGAGTTAAGCTGTTACTGACATTCCGTATTGGCTTAACTCCTTAACTCCTCTAACTCCTTAGTTACTGACATTCCGTATTGGCTTAACTCCTTAACTCCTTAACTTCTCTAACTCCTTAACTACCCATTTTAACTTTTCACTTTTAACTTTTAACTTAATTCTGTTCCAGATATTTGTCAATCAGGGCTGTGATGTCCTGCAAGGTTACGTTTGAGCCTTCGGCCAGATACTGGTCAATCAAGGTTGTGATGTCCTCCAGGCTTACCTTTCTTGAGACAGGGTTCACTCCGTCGTTGGAGAGGAAGATTTCTTTTACGTAGAGGGTCTGGTCTGCACCCAACGAGCTGAAGCCAGCCATGCGGATGTGGGTGAGGTCGATGGCTCGGCCCGATGCAGTTTTCAGGTCGTGCAGGTCAATCTTGATATCCTTCTTGACCCCGATGTCGGTTGCCGAGGGTTCGGCCCAGTAGTTAGCTGTGTCGTAGAAGAGGAAGCGTGTGTTCTTGGTGGCATTGCGTGCTAAGCGGATAACCAGATAGTTGCAGTCGGAAATGTCGATGCCTTCTTCGTTCTCGAATCGCCAGCCAGAACAGCCTCCTTGCTTCAGCTTCAGGGTGTTCATCGAAGCTCCGTATGTGGCCGAGCCTTCGTAGAGGATGGTGGGGATAAACCAGTCTTTCGTCACGGCAAAGGGATTTTCGGGCACTTCTTGCAGGGGCTGGTAACGCCAAACCGAGGGGTAATCTACCTTGGCATAGTCGGCATACCATTCGAAGCAAGCCACGCCGCACGCCTCGTGGGGGTCAACCCCGTTCTTTTCCATCGCCGTCTTGAAGGCTGGGGTCACCTTTTTATTCTTGATATAGTCATCGATGTCGATATAATCTCCTGTGCCCGTCAGCGTCATCGACACATTACCATAGTAGTCGAGGATGGCTTTGTATGCCTTGCCCCACTTGGAGGTAGAGGCGGTTGCCCATGTGCCATAGTTCTTGTAAACGGGCTGGTTGAACTCATTGTAGTGGTCGATGACAGAGGTGTTCTGCGGACTCCAGTCCACCTCGGTGATGACGATTGGGTTTGTGCGGATGATGGGCACTGAATTGCCAAATTCCTCGATGGCCTCGGTGGGGTTGCAATGGTCGTCGCTGTTGCGGTACCATCCTGCATAGTTGTGGACGGCATAGCCGATGTTGTCGCCCGTGATGGGGTATTTGGCGTAGGCACGGTAGTTGCTCTGATAGCCTGTGCCTGGCACCCAGATGATGCCCTTGAAGCCGTTCTCGCGAATCTTGTCCACAATGGGCTGGAAGAAGTCGTGAAGGGCTTTGTCGGAGTCGGTTCCGTCGGCCATGTGTACACCGATAGGCTCATTTGCCAACTCAATGCCGATTTGACCTGAATACTTTAGGATGGAATCGTTCTGAGTCACACGGTCCCACACATCGAGCAGGTATTTCTGGTAACTGCCATCCACGTAGATGTTGCCAGGGCAAACGCCTGGTGGACGCATGATGACATACATGCCGTGCTTCATGGCTTGAGAGGCAAGACGGAAGTAAAGTGTCCGCATAAATTTGGTCAGTCTTGAGCCTGTGTATTTGCTGAAGTCGGCTTCGCCATCACCCGTTTCTCGGCTGTCCACCTTCCATGCTCCTGCATTCCCGTTTGTCCATGCAGGGTCGAGGTGCAGACGGAAGATGTTGCAGTAAGCACCGTTGGTTGAGTCGGTGATGGCTGTGAAGAGTTTTTCGAAGTAGTTGCGACAGTTGGTGGCACCCGTGTCGTTGTAGTCGTCCCACCATCCTTGGGCTTTCGAGCCTTGCCAGCGTCCGCCGTTGAAGTAGGTGTTGGGGGTGTCCATCACGCCGTGCAACACGACCGTGTTGCCGTAGGGGTCTTTCAGTTGGTTGCCGTCCACGTGGAGTGGCTGCAACTTGCCGTATGCCACTTCTTGTGCCGATGCCGACATCGACACCGCCAAGAGCGACAAGGCGAGTAAGATTGTTTTTTTCTTCATATAGGGTAAGGTTATATCATATTTTGATGCAAAGGTAGGGATATTTGGGCATATCAGATTTTACCCATGAAACATAGCCTTTCGTTTTTGATACCAAAACGTAAAAACCCACGCAGGGCTTCGCAGCAGTGCGTGGGTTGAACCGGTTTCTTATGTTTAACTTAATCAATAGTTTCTCCTTGTTCTTCTTATGTTTCTTGAATTCCTTACTCTGTTCATCTTCCTTGCTCTGTTTGTTCTCCTTATTTCTGACGTGGGCAGTTTGACCGTATCTAATATCACCGAATCTCTCGGCAACACGATAAAGGGTGCGACGCTGTCGTCAGTCAGCGAGTCGATTTGCAAGGAGTCAGGCTCCTCTGCAATACTGTCAGTCTCTGTCGTTTCAGGGTGTGCTTCCTCCCATGCCTGCCTTTCTGCCTCTTGTCTTTCTCTGAGTGCATGGTATGCCTTGTTGTATTGGTTGGCTGCATACACACAACTGCCGATGAAGCCCGCCAGTGATGCCACCCACAGGAGGAACCAGATGATGCGTTGTTTGGTGCTCATTGATGGGGTCTTGCCAAAGGAACTGACTGCCGCGTGGATGGAGCAATAGAGGAGTATCGCGATGGAAGTCAGCAGCATGAGCCCGCAGAAGGTCACAGGCTGAATCAGCCGTTCCCAAACCTCTTGCTCGTAAACGTCCCACCATGCCTCTGCCATCAAATCGGGGGCTGCCAGCCATGCCACGAAAAAGCAGAGGGCGACGATGAAGCCGATGGTCAGGCAGGTGCTGACGCCGATGGTGAGGATGCCCACAAAGATGTTCCAGATTTGCTTGCCGTCGTCTGTGCTCTTGGCAGCGTTGCTTTCCCTCACTTCCTCCGTCAAGGTCTGTGGGTTTACTTTCTTCCCTTTCATGCGGAGCACATCCTCGGGGGTCTGTGTCTCGGGGGCAAAGACGGCTGCCAGAATGTAGGGAACGACGGGCAGGAAGAGAACGGGCATGGTGATGAAGGTGAGTGCAAATCCGAAGAGGGGACCCGTAGAGAAGGGGATGCCGCCATGGATGATGCACCACAGGACGCACGCTGCCACATAGCCCCAGCGCCATGCGTTCACGCTGCCGCCGAAATAGTGGGAACAGCCTGCCAACACGCCCGCCAGCATCTTGTTTTGCGAGTCGCGGTAGAACTTCTTGCCGTTGAGGGGTTCTTCCCCTCCGCCTGCCGCAGAGGACGAGTTGCCGCCTGTTTGGCTTCCCGCTCCGTTGGAAGTGTCGGAGGTGCCGTCTCCGGCAATCTCGTCCACCTGTCCAATCCGCTGGATGATGTCCTGCACATGCTCGATGGTGATGGCTTGGATGCCTTGGCTTTTCAGGTCGTCCAGCAGTTCCGCAATGCGTTCCTCGATGTCGTTGGCAATCTCTTCGCCACCCTCCTGCTTGCGGAAATAGTTGCGCAGGGTGTCGGTGTAGTGGCTCAAGAGTTCGTAGGCATCCTCGTCTATCTGGTAGAGTCTGCCACAAAGGTTGATGGTGATATTCTTTTTCATAAGTGTTGTACTTTTCTTGGTTGTGAAATGTGGTTTAGTTCTCGATGAGCAGCCTCCTGTTCTTCAGGTTGTGTACCGTGTCTTCCAGTTCGCTCCAGGCGGCGTCCAATTGTTCCAGCATTTTGTGCCCCTCGTCGGTCAGCACATAATACTTTCGGGGTGGACCCTGGGTGCTCTCCTGCCATTCGTAACTCAGCAAACCATCGTTCTTCAGCCGTGTGAGCAGTGGGTACAGTGTGCCTTCCACCACCAGCAGGTTTGCCTCTTTCAGTCGCTTAATGATGTCGGAGGTGTAGTATGCCTTCTCGCTGAGCAACAGCATGATGCAGTACTCCAGCATACCCTTCCGCATCTGCGATTTCGCATTGTCAACAGTCATTTTTTTCTCCTTTCTTTATCGGGTTAGTACTATTTTCGACTGCAAAGGTATGTATAATTTATGTACCTTGCAATACATAGTACCTACATTTAACAGAAATTAACGGGATAATGCCGAAAGTCGCCATGAAAATCCCTGTTCAGACTTCATGAGGGGGTGCCGAAAGTGTTTTTCCCGATGTCTCTTTGGGCGTTGTTTCGTCTCGTCTTTGCCCTTTTCCTGCGAGCGTTCTTAAAACTAAACTTAGATTTTATAAAATTCAACTTAAATTTTATAAAATTG
>CALAVF010000294.1 GCA_937892315.1 uncultured Prevotellaceae bacterium
ACACCGCCTCGGCGGTCTGAGTCACACCACTTGGGCGGTGTGACTCAGACCACTTGAGAGGTATCGAGCGGAGGAAAAACGGCTCACCCGAAAAGGGCTCGAATGTAACACCTCTGAAAGGAACGGCAACATGGCGAAAACTCGCCAATGCGGTTTTTTCCGTACCTTTGCAGCAAAATCTAAATCCTATCGCTCATGAAGACCTTAGTCATTCGTTTCGTGCTTGCAGCGACCCTGTTGATGGCGTCGCTGAACGTGTCGGCACAGAGTCGCCGACCCATCGATTCAAAACACCCCCTCTGGCTCGTCCACATCGACGTATGGAACAGTGCCGACCCTCAGAAAATCATCAACCTGATTCCTGACGACATCAAGCCGTATGTGTGTATGAACCTGTCGCTCTCGTGCCAATACGACACCGAGACAGAGATGTACCGTATGCCTCGCTATGCCGTGCGTACCTACAAATCGTGGGCAACGGTTTGTCAGGCAAATGGCATGTGGTTCACCTGCCAACCCGCCAGTGGCGGCCACACCCACATTCAGGACGACGACCTTGCCACCTTCGAGTATTTCTTCAAGGCATTCCCCAACTTCCTCGGCTGGAACTATGCCGAGCAGTTCTGGGGTTTTGACGTGGCAGGCAACAAAAGTTCAAGCACTCCTGCCAAGCGTTGGGCATTGTTTGCCAAACTGGTGGAGATGTCGCACCAATACGGCGGCTTCCTGACCGTCAGTTGGTGTGGCGGCACCTACCACATGAACACGAACCCCATTGCTGAACTGAAGCGTGACAAGGACTTCCTGACGGCTTGTCAGAAATATCCCGAAGCCATCCTGTTCCTCTATAAATACACCCATGCCGGTTGCTTCTACAACAACGAGAGTGTCTGCTGGGGACCTTACATTTCAGGTCTGACCAAGAACTATGGCGTTCGCTACGACAACTGCGGATGGAACGACACGCTGAGCAAACTCCTGGGCGACAACCACGGCAAGAAATACCCTGGCAGTGCGGGCATCGGCACCGTGATGGAGCAGACCTGCGTGAATGGTGGTGCCGTGTGGGACGGTCCCGAACTGATTTGGAGAGAAGAGTGCTTCCAGAACCTGAGCGACAGCCAAGTGGATGGCTACACACGACGCAACTGGGGCACATTCCCCGATTTCAGAGGCATCTGGATTGACATGTGGCGTAAGATTATCGACGGAACCATGTACATCCCCACCCGCGAAGAGGTGGTGGAGAAGACGAAGATTGTGGTCATCAACGACAAGGCTGACGACTACACGGCGTGGGACGACCTCTACAACGGGCTTTACCTGCAAACCGACCCCTTCAACCAGAAAAAGGAGTGGCAATGGAACTACGGACAGTGGTACAACAATCTGTGCTACTTCAAATCGACCGGCCGCTACGGAGCGGTGCCCATCGTGACGGGGCTCTACGACGACTTGGCAAAGAAGATTCCTGTGCAGGTGAAAAAATCCAACTACACCTCGCGTTGGGGCACTCAGGCGAAGAAGCAGGCAGACTTCGATGCACAATACCCCGAGGTGAGCACGGGCGACCTATATGTGAACCGCTACAAGAACCAACTGGTCACTTACACGCCCTACACCTACATGAACAGCAAGAAGACGGCTACGGCAAAGATTCCGCTTCAGTACAACACCTGCGACAGCCTCGAACTGACTTGGGGCAAACTGAGTGGTGGCATCATCCGCGAGCACAGCGACCACATCGACTTCTATCTGAACAACTACCGCAACGACACCACTACACAGGTGCTCGACAAGATTGTCATCGTGGGAGCAACGGAAGAGCCTACCTACACGGTGACCAAGCGTACCCTCGCCAGCCACACCACCACGGAGGAGTGGGATGCAGAAACGGGCACCTTCACCCTCAACGTGAAGCACCTGGGAGCACTCGACGTGACCATCAACTGCACAGGAACCGCCACCGAACGAAGCACCGACACAGCAAGCAGCGAGCCTCTCACCGAAGACTTGCCAAAGCAACCCGAGGACTATAACGGCGAAATCATCATCGAGGCAGAAAACCTGGACCGCAAGGATGTGGGAAGCGTCGCCCTGACCCATTCGGGCTGGTGGGCACAGAACGTGAAGGATTTTGCAGGCATGGGATATGTCGATTTTGGCACCAAAAGCACGGCTGCCCTTCGTCATCAACTCAAACTAAACAAGGCGGGCGATTATGACATCTACATACGCTACTGCAACTCCACCAAAGCAGGAAAGGTGAGAATCGCGGTCAACGGTTCGTCTTCCCTCGTGGATTTTGAAAAGGTTTCGATCAACGACTGGCATTTGGCAAAAGTGAGTGCTACATTGAAAGAAGGCACGAACACCTTCATTCTGACCAATACGGGCAGTGTGGGCATGTACATCGACCAAATCATCTATATGCCTGTGGATGCCACTCCTCAGAAATATGCCGTTGCCGTGCGTGACGCCGAGAACGGAAAGGTGGAAGCGGATGTGACAGAAGCCATGGAAGGAGAGACCGTCACCCTGACCATCACCCCAAACCCTGGCTGCCAGTTGAAAGAACTGCGAGTGGTCAATTCCGTTTATTTCACCGAAGGGAAGACCATCCCTGTAGAAGACCCGACGGCAACAGAGATTAAGTTTGCCATGTTCGACGACAACGTGACCATACAGCCTGTCTTTGTCGATAACAGTTCTGTCTATAAACTTGACTTCGGCAACAGCCTCACGGGTACGGTTCCCGACGGATGGCGTGCCACACAAGAGAACAACGACATACACCAGTACCCCAACACCTACGGCTCTGGAGCCCGCGTCTTCACTGGCTTCAACGGCTATCAAGGTGCCGCCTTCTACTGGCGTAATGGCAATGCGGAATACGGCAAGTTGAGTGGCTATCCGCTCAAACTGGCTGTGGGCTCCTACAAACTGACCTTCGCCCAGGCGGCATGGAAGGAATCACCACGCTACAAAGTGCAGATTCTCAACGCCAGCGAAAAAGTCATTGCAGAATCCAGCACCTACACAGCCGCTCCGAACGCCAATGGCAGCACTGTGGCGAATGTCTCCAGTGCCAAGACTTACGAATTGCCGTTCGACATCACGACCGCAGGCAACTACATCATCCGCTTCGTCAACATGACGACAGGTGGAACCTTCCAAGAGTTCCTGCTGTTGGAATGCCGCATCAACACGGCCGAGAAAGAGGAGCCTGACGGCATCGCAAGCCTCTCCTCCGACAGCAAGAGTTCCGCAGACATCTACAGCATCACAGGCGTGAAACAGCAATCCCTCCAGCCAGGATTGAACATCATCCGAACGCCAGAGGGAAAGGCACGAAAAGTTTTGATTCTTGGAGGGAAATAAAACTAAAGGAAACTGAACAGACCTAACTGGTCGAGCAACACCAACCCGATAGCAACGGGGGCGACATAACGCAACGAAAAGATCAGCATCTTGAAGTAAGGCGTTTTCAAGTCGCCCCCGTTGCTTATTTCGTCGCGATAGAGTTTCCGGTCAAGCACCCATCCCGCAAAGATGCTGATGAGCATACCGCCCACCGGCAAAAGGATGCGGCCAGACAGGTCGTCGAAGAGCGAGAAGATGTTGCGGTCGAAGAGGATTACGCCGCTCAACGGACCGAATGACAGCGAACACAACGTGCCCAACACCAGCACCGTCACCGTCACCAACAAGGCGCCCTTCTTTCTCGACAGATGGAACTCCTCGGTCACGTATGCCGTTGCCACCTCATGCAAAGAAATGGCACTGGTGAGTGCCGCCACAAAAAGCAGGAAATAGAACAGCGTGGAGAAGATGACCGCCAAGAAACTGCCATCGCCCAACGCCTGTTGGAACACGTTGGGCAGAGAGATGAACGTCAAACTGGCTCCCACACCCACCTCGTTCGGGTTCATGCCGATGTTGAACACCGAAGGGAAGATGATGAATCCCGCCATGATGGCAATCACGGTGTCTATCACGGCGACATTCAACGCCGACTTTGCCAGCGGCGTCTTTTTGTCGAAATAACTGGCATAGGTGCAGAGGCAACCCATCGCCAAACTCAACGAATAGAACGCCTGACCCATCGCATCCAGCACCACACCGCTATCCACCTTGCTCCAATCGGGCTTGAGCAGGAACTCGATGCCCTGAGTCGCCCCAGGAAGCATCACCGAGCAAACCGCCAAGAAGACGGTGATGACAAACAGCGTAGGCATCATCACCTTGGCACTCTTCTCGATGCCCGACTGCACACCACGGGTGATGACAAAATGAATGACGGCGATGAACACAAAGAGCCACAAGGTCGGCATCCACGGGCTGGACACAAAACCATTGAAAATGCCCTCATACTCCGTGGCTGGCACCTCATAGAAAGCGTTGGTGACGGAAAGGAACGTGTAGTGCATCGTCCAAGCCCCCACCACCACATAATAGCACAAGATGAACCATCCCGTAAACACGCCCATACGGCCGACCCACTTCCACGGCGAGCCATTCGACACGATGCGGAACGCACCTGCCGTGTTGGCATGGGTGTAGCGACCAATCAGGAACTCGCTAATCATGATGGGCAGCCCCAACATCAAGATGCAAAGCACATAAATGATGATGAACGCCGCACCACCGTTCTGCCCCGTCTCGATGGGGAAACGCCACACGTTGCCAAGTCCCACAGCCGAACCAGCCGCCGCAAGGATGGCTCCTACTTTCGAGCCAAAATTTTCTCTTTCCATAAGCGATTGAGATAAATACACAAGACGCCTCCGAACACCGCACCCACAACATCCGCCTCAAAGTCCAGCCACTCGCCCGAGCGACAAGTGGTCAAGTAGGCTTGCACCAACTCCATCGCCCCGCCAAGAGCAACCGCATACATCAGCATATAGAGGCGAGCCAGCCATGAGAAATCCCGCTTGCTCCTCATCACATGATCCACCCACATCACAAACATCAATCCGGCATACATCACCATGTGTACCCACTTGTCAATCAGCGGCACATCCTCCAGCGGAGCCTCCTCGGGAATGGGGATGGTGCTCAGCACCACAATCATCAGCGTCACCATCCCTGTCAAAATATATTGCTGTATCTTCATAATCTTTCCGATGAATCTTCCGATTTCTCAAACTCCACCTCATCCTTCCACAACTTGTAAGGACGACGCAACATATACTTATTGTAGTAGTGGAAGTCGCCCGTCACCTCCTTGCCCAGAAAGTCGGGCTTCTCGTAAGGCTCATCCTCGCTCTCCAGTTCAATCTCCGCCATCACCAGCCCCTCGTTGTCACCAAAGAACTCATCCACCTCGATGGTGTGCTTGCCAGCCCTGACGAGGGAGCGATTCTTGTCCACCCGTCCCGGCATACAAAGTTTCATCATCTCGCGGGCATCCTCCAGCGAGATTTCCGTCTCAAACTCATAGCGAGCCAGGCCATCCTTGCTTGAAGGGCCCTTGATGGTCAGATACCCCTTGTCGTCGCGGATTCTCACCCTCACCGTCTTTCCCGGCTCCGTGGCAAAATACCCTTGCTCAATGTGCGTCATGCTGTCGGCAAAAGGCTTCCATTCACCTTTCACCAAAAACTTTCTTTCAATCTCCTGATGTGCCATCCTCACTCCTCCGTTGCAAACTCCATCAGGTATGCCTTGATGAATCCATCCAACTTCCCGTCCATCACACCACCCACGTCACTCGTCTGGTAGTTTGTACGGTGGTCCTTCACGCGGCGGTCGTCAAACACATAGGAGCGAATCTGGCTGCCCCACTCAATCTTCTTCTTCCCTGCCTCCACCTTCGCCTGTTCAGCCATGCGGTGCTGGAGTTCCTTGTCATACAGCATCGAGCGGAGCAGACGCAAGGCATTCTCCTTGTTCTTCGGCTGGTCACGCGTCTCCGTGTTTTCAATGAGGATTTCCTCCTCCTCGCCCGTGTAGGGGTCCTTGTACTGATACCTCAGTCGCACACCCGACTCCACCTTGTTCACATTCTGTCCGCCCGCACCGCTCGAACGGAACGTGTCCCACGAGATGCGAGCCTGTTCAATCTCCACATTGATGGTGTCGTCCACCAGTGGCGTGACAAACACGCTGGCAAACGAAGTCATCCGCTTGCCCTGAGCGTTGTAGGGGCTCACACGCACCAGGCGATGCACACCGCTTTCGCCTTTCAGATAGCCATACGCCATGTCGCCCACAATCTCCATCGTCACCGTCTTGATGCCAGCGTCCTCCCCGTCCTGGAAGTTGCTCACGGTCACCTTGTAGCCGTGCTGCTCCGCATACCGCTGATACATTCTCATCAGCATTTCCGCCCAGTCCTGAGCCTCCGTGCCGCCAGCGCCCGCATTGATTTTCAGCACAGCGTCCATGTTGTCCGCCTCGCCTTGCAGCATGTTCTTCAGTTCCAGATCCTCCATCAGCCTCAAGGCGTTCGCATAATACTGGTCAACCTCCTCTTCCGTCGCCATCTCCTCCTTATAGAAGTCAAAAGCCACCTCCGTGTCGTCCGTTGCCGCCTTCACCTCCTTGTAACTGTCAATCCACTTCTTCAGCCCCTTCACCTTCTTCATCTGAGCCTCAGCCGCCTTTTGGTCATCCCAAAATCCCGGAGCCTGAGTTCTCAGTTCCTCCTCTTCCACCTCAATCAGTTTCTCGTCAATTTTCAAGTAACGGTGCAATGCCTCCGTCCTCTCTTTCAAATCCTTCAGTTGTTCTATCGTAATCATAAAATCCTGATTTTTATGCCCACTTCTGACCTATATCCCAATGTTCTGCACACTGCACCAAAGTTTTCTCCGCAGGCAGGTTAAACTCATCCACAATCAAGTCCACGACCTCAGGACAGTCGTTCACCCATTGCCCCACAGCGATGATGTACTCATCAGCCGAAGGTGAATAAAAGATACGACCACGAGGTTTATCTTCATAAGCCCCGACATAAGGTCCTGTACCGTCACCATGATATTTCTGCCTTCGGAAGCCCTTCTTCCACACATCCTCATGCATCTCCGTACAGGTGATAAGTCCCCCCCGTGCATTCGTCTTGGTGAAGTCCGACACTTTTCGAGTGACCACCCCAAACAGTTCTTTCTTGGCACGATTGTACCAAAAGATGCCCACTTTCGGTTCTTCATCCTTGCCTCGGTTGGCAGCCATCACGTCCATCGCCTCCTTATACTGTTCCGCCGAGAATTCCTGAACTCGAACGCCCTTGTGAACAGCCACAGGAGGTGCCGTAACTTGTTGCTCAACAGACGGGCTGGGCACAATCTGAATGTCCAGAACCTTCTTAATGGATTCTTGGACAATCTGCTGAAGTTGCTCTTCTGTCAGTTGATACGTCATTGTTTCTTTGTTTGTTCTATATACTTAAGAACTTTTTTACGTTTTGGGTGCAAAGGTACACAAAAATAACGACTTATAAATCTTTTTTATAAAAGAAAGATAAGATTAATCGGGCGAAAAAGCATTTTTACATTTTTGTACCACACAGAATTGTGTGATTGAAAAAATTTCTAAGTACAATGGGCAAGAATATCTATATGATCGAATGGGGTTAAATAATCATTCTATATTTTGAGCGGAAAGAAAAGGTGCTGGTACTGATGACGTAAAGCATAAGAGCACACAAGCGAGAAGTGTCAAAATGGCTTCCTCGACACGTCAAAAGTGGTCTGAGTCACACCGCCTCGGCGGTCTGAGTCACACCACTTGGGCG
>CALAVF010000295.1 GCA_937892315.1 uncultured Prevotellaceae bacterium
AAATTTAAGTTCAATTTTATAAAATTTAAGTTTAATTTTATAAGAGATAACTTTAGTTTGAAGAACGCAAACAAAAAAACCTCGAAGACCCTTTCGATCCTTCGAGGTTTCCCCATATTTGTAAGAGTAAAAGCGGTTTGTTCAGAATCGGCTCCGACTACTTTCCAGTCCAAGTAGGCAGGGCAAAGTACCAATGGCTGGTGTCCTGCAACTTAGCATAGATGGACGCATCGAAGTTCTCCACAGCGGCAGCAGTGCTGGTGGCAGCCTTCGAGCCACGGTTGGCAATTTTGTTGGCAAGCCAATCGGTGCCGTTGTAGCCAGAAGCGTTCTTGTGCTCAGCAATGCGGACGAGGTCAGTGAAGCGGTTGCCTTCGAAGGCAGTCTCCAATGCCAACTCGTCGACGATGAGGTTTTCGACAGCATTGATGATGGCCTCTTGGCTGGCTGTGCCGACGTTGACGCCCTGGGCGAGCAGCAACTTAGAGTAGTCGTAGTAAACGGAGTCGCGATAGCCAGCGATGCTGGTGGCGATGGCTCCCTCATCGGCTGATGACCAGAGGACAGCGTTGTTGCCTTGTGTGTAGCGTGCCAGACCTGTTCCCTTGGCGTGGATGCCGTAGGTGGAGTTCCAGATTTCGTCCTTGAAGTTAAGGAGCGAATTGAACTTCTGCAGGCGTGTGGAGTCGGTCACGTAGTACATGGCACCATAGGTTCCGTAGTCGAGACGATGGAAGTAGGTGGTGTCTTGCACGAAGCCGGTGACACGGGTGGAGTCGCGGTTCCAGGTCCAGATGGTGTCGCCCTGCTCGTCGAGGTGTGCGGAAGTGGTGTAGTCTTCAACTACTTCGGGGAGGGTGTACTGATTGATACCATCCTTCAGGACAGCGAAGGCGAACTCTGGATAGCCGGCACGGTTGATGGCTTCTGCCAGTCGGAGCCAGATGAGTGACTTGCGGTAGATAGGGATGGTGTAGTAGAAGATGTTTCCACGGGAAGCCTTGCAACAGAGTGGGTAACCTTCTCCTTCGTAGGTGAGGTCTTCTACCGATGAACCGTAGCGGGCATCGCAGTTCTGGATATAGGATGGGGTAGGGGTAGTGGTCTGAAGACCAGAGTAGTAAACATAGGTCTGACCATTCACGGCATCCTGGTAGGCATTGGAAGGACCATACTGGCGACGGTAGTTGCGAGTGACGGTGATGGCACCTGACGACTCGAAAATTTCGTTACCGTTGGCGTCGGTCTTGTTCGTCTGCTCGCCATCGTCATTGGTCTCTGTGCTGTTCTCAGAAGACTGTGAAGAAGAAGGGGTGTAGCCAAAGATGTCAGCCACGCGGGTGAGCATTTTGCCGAGTCCAGCATTGGCTGAGCCAGGGATGACGGAAATGACATCGGAGTTGCTGGCTACCGTGTAGGAGGCTGCCCAGCGACCCCAGTTGCCGAATGCGGAATAACTGTTGGCACCGCTGCGGAGTGCCTGTGCAGTACAATACTGGGTACCGAGTGGCGTAGTTTCGTTCTTCAGATAGTCGTAGTAGTATTGTGCGGCTTTCTCGTAGTCGCTGGTGGAAGCACCACGCAGGAGGTAGAGGTCGCCAAGCACGAGACGGATGGGGATGAAGAGGAGGCGTGACTCGATGTCGGTGTTACCGTTGTTCCACTTGCCGATAGGGTCGGAGGCAGAGCCATACTGTGGATATTGGGTATCGACAAAATTGAGCAAACCGTCTTCGATGAGTTTGTCCACGAGGTTGTCTTTGTTGACAAGGTTGGCGGAGTAGTTGAAGTTCTCGATGATTCCGAGGTTGCTGATAGGTTCGGTGATGTAGGGCACCTCCTTGTAGTTCTTGACGAGTTGGAGGTATGCCCACGCACGAACGGCTTTCACCTGTGCGTACTCGGGCACCATGTACTTAATGTTGGACTTCACAGCAGAAGTGTCGGCATTGTAAAGGTAGAAGTTGCAGTTGTTGATGACGTTATAATAGTCAGACACTTGCAGCATGGAGCACGACTGATCCTGTGGGTTGTCGAAGTTGGAGATGGCGTAGAGGGTGTCGGTGGTGTAGTCGGTGGAAACCACAAGGTCGCCACGGATTTCACCAAGGATGACTTGGCGCTCTGCCACATCCTGCATGGCTCGCATGATACCCAGGTAGGAATAGAGCGTGTCTTGTGCATTCACGTATGCCTTGTCACCGGTGTCTACTGTCATCATGTCCTCGCAGGAGGTTGCCACAAGTCCTGTGGCAACGACGGATGCGATGGCTATATTTCTAAATATATTCTTCATGATTGTTCTGAATTACAAGTTGATTTTAAGACCGAGGTTGAAAGAACGGTTGCTGGGGAGCAGACCTGCATCGATGCCCTGATAGAGCACACTGTTGCCACAAGAGAACTCTGGGTCCTTGCCTGTGTACTTGGTGAGGGTGACGAGGTTGTTTGCCTCTGCCCAGATGGTGAGTCCCTGAATCCAGGAGGCGTTGAGAGGCAACTCGTAGGAGAGACGAACCTTCTTCAGTTTGAGGTATGAGCCGTCTTCAATCCAGCGGTCGGAGAAACGCTCGTTATCTACCCAACTCTCAGAGTCTTTCGACATGGCACGCGGCAGGAGGGCGTTGTCGCCTTCGCATGTCCAGCGG
>CALAVF010000296.1 GCA_937892315.1 uncultured Prevotellaceae bacterium
AGCACTGGACACCCGAGGAACTGGTGAAGTTCTACAAGGAAGAGTGTGGGGCACAATACTTCTTTGCCCTCGGCAATCACCACGACAATTTCGACCTCTGGGACTCGAAGTACCAGGAGTGGAACTCGCAGAACATCGGCCCTCACAAGGACATCCTGGACGGATGGGCAAAGGCTGCCAAGAAAGCAGGACTGCCCTTCGGCATCTCCTTCCATGCCGACCACGCATGGACCTGGTATGAGCCCAGCCGCCGTTTCGACCTGAAGGGCGAGAAGCGGGGCGTGAAGTACGACGGATGGCTGACCAAGGAGGACGGCTACAAGCCCAACGCCGACGGCACAGAGAAGTGGTGGAAGGGACTTGACCCCCAGAAACTCTATGCCCAGAACCACGACCTCTCCGACCGAACATGGGACAACGGAGCCATCCACAGCCAGTGGGGGTGGCAGAACGGAGCCTGTCAGCCCAGTCAGGAGTTTGTGACCAACTTCTACAACCGCACCCTCGATGCCATCAACCGCTACAACCCGGATCTCCTCTACTTCGACGTGACCGTCCTGCCCTTCTATCCCGTGAGCGACGCGGGCATGAAGATTGCGGCTCACATGTACAACCACAGCGCCGCCACCCACAAGGGGAAGAACCAGGCGGTGGTGTTCGGCAAGATTCTGGAGGAAGACATGAAGGAAGCCCTCGTGTGGGACGTGGAGCGTGGTGCCCCCAACCAAATCATGCCCCGTCCTTGGCAGTGCTGCAACTGCATCGGCGACTGGCACTACAACCGCGGCGTGTATGAGCGTAACGGCTACAAGAGTGCCGCCACCGTGGCGAAACTTCTGGTCGATATCGTGAGCAAAAACGGCAACATGCTCCTCTCCGTTCCCCTCCGTGCCGACGGCACTCCCGACGAGAAGGAACTCGCCATCATGAAGGAGTTCGGTGCCTGGATGAAGGTGAACAGCGAAAGCATCGTCAAGACCCGTCCGTGGACAGTGTTCGGCGAAGGTCCCATTGCCAATGCCGACATCAAAATCAATGCCCAGGGCTTCAACGACGGACAGTACACCAAGGCGGGCAGCGAGGAAATCCGCTTCACGCAGACGGAGAAGGCACTCTACGTGACCGCCCTTGCATGGCCAGAGAACCACACCATCCGTGTCCAGTCTCTTGCCGACGGCTCCCCCCTCCATCCCGCCGCCATCAAATCCGTGGAACTCCTCGGCTATGGCAAGGTGAAGTTTGAACGCACCACCGATGCCCTCATCGTCACCCTGCCCGAGAAGAACCTCAACAACATCATGCCCGTGCTGAAAATCAAAAAATAAAAACCGTTCGGATTGTTATGAACAAGGAATACATCGTGCTGAGCCGCCAGGACAGCGTGGCTCGCAACAACTCGCCGTTTGTGACGCTGAAGATGGCGAACAACGAGGAGGTGCTGACCATCTGCGTGTTTGACGTGGCGAAGTCGGCGGGTCCCAAGGTGGGGCAACTGGTCAGGTTCGTCGCCATGCGTGACTATCAGGGCAAGAAGTCTGCGTCGAACATGGACATGGTGGTAGCGGGGTTCCCTGCCGAGGGGCATCCGCTCTACCATCTGGTGCCTCGCCCCGTGAAGCGGGAGGTGTGGGACGCCACGGTGGGGAGGCTGCTCTCGTTCTGCAAGGACGGGGCTCTGGCGGCGTTTATCCAGAAGCACGCCGACGTGCTCTATCTGCCCTACAGCAAATATCCTGCCGCCACCAGTGTACACCATGCCTTCCCAGGCGGACTGCTGAACCACACGTGGCAGATGCTGCACCTGCTGGAAGGGGTCTATCCTGTCTATCCCTACCCAGAGGACATCAAGGTGGAGCGAGTCATCATCGGCATCTTGTTTCACGACTGGGGCAAGATCTGCGAGTACAACGTGGAGGGGGAGAAGATGGAGAACGGTTTTCTGCTGGGGCACATCTACATGTCGGCGAACTATGTGAACAACCTGCTGCGTGAGGAGGGCATCGACAAGCGGGAAATCAACTTCATCGTCCACTGCATCCTTGCCCACCACGGGCAACTGGAGTTTGGCAGTCCTGTCCTCCCCTGCATCCCCGAAGCCCAACTTATCAACTACCTCGACAACATCTCTGCCAAGGCTGACATCTTCAACACGACTGGCAACATGGAAAAGGCTTTCGGACTGGGAACGACGGTGGTGAAAGGATAGGAGGATTTACGATTTGACGATTGACGATTTACAATTTACCAGATTTTCACACGTTTGTCGGCTGGCACGAACATGGGGTCTGCCTCTGTGATGCCGAAGGCGTCGTACCAGGCATCGACGAGGGGCAGGGCTCCGTTGACACGCCATTCGCCCAATGAGTGGGGGTCCATGGTGGTGAGACGGCGGATTTCCGCCTCGGTGATGTTCTGTGCCCACACGCCTGCGTAGGCGAGGAAGAATCGCTGCTCGGGGGTGAAGCCTTCCTTGACGGGCAGGGGGTGCTCGCGGGTGGCGTTCTTGAAGGCTGCGTAGGCGAACTTGAGACCGCCGTGGTCGCCGAGGTT
>CALAVF010000297.1 GCA_937892315.1 uncultured Prevotellaceae bacterium
CGAAAGTTGGAAGAACGTTTGCGTTGGGTGGGCGTGCAGAAATATCTGCGGCTTGAAAAACTCCGCACAGACAAAATGGACTCTCGTGAAAACGCACTTGCAAAATGAACGAAGTGTTCTCTTTTCTCTCAGAATCAGGGGATGAATATCGGTTGTCTTTGACTACCTCCGTAGGTGGAGAACTCATCGCAGAAGACATAAGCGAATCTCTTTTGCGTGATGGCATTGAACTTGTTGATGTGGGGCTGAGCAGGGTGAAGGGAAGCCATATTACAACATTTTCCATCTTGCAACAAATAGAACAATGCATAGCGAACGTGTTCATGCAACACCCTAATGCCATCATTTGTTTCTTTTGCGATTTTATTAGTTTGATACCATCGATGAAAAGAGAATCCATGTCTGTTCAAGAATACCGAAGCCGTCTGTTCTCAAAAATGTTTGAACAATATCTGACGCATCATCATATTGAAGGGATTCGCAACAGAGTGGTTGAGATTGAAGGAGTTGTTGAAACGTATTATGTGCATGTGATTGCCCGTAATTCTCATCAGAAATATGTTGACATGATAAGTATGGGAATACAACGAGATTATGGCAAACCTATAGATTAAAAAAAAAATTTAATTAACCATATTGTTTAACTAATCTTTAATTACTAACTCTTATGAAAAAAGGTTTACTTTTTCTGGCTTCATTAGTAATGAGTCTGGCTGCTTCGGCACAGTGGACTAAGCCAACACCTACGACAGTAGATATGGCTGACGACGGCGAAACAACCCAGTATCTTTACAACAAGGAAGCAGTTGGCTTCTTCGCAGGAGCCAACGATTGGGGCACACGTGCATCAATTGCACCAACGGGTGACCCTGTTCGTATGAAAGCATTAGAGAGTGGGACATGGAACCTCGGTTGCTATCCTTCCACAAAGTCTGCATGGCTTTATGTGTCATGCAACGATTGGAATGCCATGTGGGTAGATGCCTCTAACGACGTAGAAAATGAATCTTACCCAGGCACAGACCAGTGGGTAGTAGCAAAGCAGGCTAATGGTAGTTACAAGTTTACCAACAAGTCTTGTGACGCAGACCCTGGAACTCTTGGTGTTGCTGAAATTTTCGAGGGTAAGACAGGCAACACTCGTCTGTTTATCAAGGACTCTAAGGCAGAGTACACATTTGACGAAAATGGTGAAGAGGCTTCCGCTCCTTCTTTCTCTGGTGAATTCTACGACGAATGGGTTTTCATCACAGAAGAAGAGTATGAGGCTATTCAGCCAAAGGTGGCTCAGTACACTGCTGCCGTTTCTCTGAAGGCCGCTCTTGATGCTGCTAAGGCTGAAAATCCTTCGCTTGATTTCTCTGCTCCAGAAGCCGTTTACAACAAAGTTTCTTCTACCGCTGAAGAACTGGCTGCAGCAGAAGCCCAGGTACAAGCAATCGTCAACGACTACAAGTCTTCTTTGGCTTCTTTCGATGAGCCATACGACTACACAGACATCATCGGTGACGGTTCTGATGTTAGCCCTTGGACTCGCACCTTCACTGGTTCTGGCACAAGTGGTTCGCACTCAACCAACACATGGTCAACTGAGGCAGACGGCGGTGCTGACGGCACAGACATGACCACTCCTTTCTGTGAGCACTGGGTTGCTTCTGGCGGCATTCTCTCTGACCAGAAGATTTATCAGACCCTTTCTGCACTTCCTCCAGGTCTCTACAAGTTTACTGCTGACGTGCGTGTTTACAGCGAGGCAGGCAAACTTGACCAGTTCGAAGGGGCATACATGTACTTCGGTGATGAGAAGATTGACATGCAGGATGAGACCGACATTTCTTATTCTGGAAGCAAGAGCGTTCTCTGGTCAAAGAACTACTTCACAATCATCGCTATCTTGAAGGAGTCTGGTGACGTTGAGTTTGGTTTTGAAATCAAGGATGCCAACTTCAACTGGATTGCTTTCAAGAACACATCCCTCTTCTATTATGGCAACAAGGACGTAGAGGCTAATGCCGCTAAACTCCTGAAGGCGGGCTATTCTTTCGAGAAGTCTGCTACAGACGTTGCTGCTAATGCAGATGTCATCAAGGCTTACAACGACGCTGTTGATGCATTCAACGCAGCAACCAGTGCTGAAGACATCAAGGCTACAGCCAAGGCTGCAGAGGCTGCTGAGAGTGCTCTGGAGGCTAACATCGAGGCTTACAAGAAACTTTACAACAAGTTCAACGAATGGGATGAGAATCTTGCATCTCACTCTACATTGGTTGGTCCTGACTGGGATGACTTCAGCGACTTCATTCAGTCTGAAAGCGAAATCGAGGGTTATCCAACCCCTGTTCCAACCGTGATAAAGGAAGAGAACAACTATCCTCTCACTACTGCTGAGATTGAAGAGTACATCCACACCGTTGACTCTCTCTATGCTCACGCTGTAGCAACCAGTTTGGTTCCTGGCACCGACTGTACAAGTATGCTCGTCAACGCTGACTTCGGCAGCAGCACAAGCATCGATGGTGCAGCCGGCACATACAACACAGACGGCTGGACTGGTAGTGCTGCCCTTGGTGGTCTGAATGACTACATGACAGCAGAGCGTTACAGTACAACGGTTGATTTCTACCAGACCGTGAAGGATGCACCTGCTGGTATCTACAAAATCGAGACTCACGCATTCGTTCGTCCTGCTGCCAATGGTAGTTATGACGGCTCTGAGGAAATCGCCTGCTGGCTCTACATGAACAACTTCCGTACAGCCGTTCAGCACATCCTCACAGACGCTATTCCTGTTGACCAGGCTGTTGACCAGGAGAACTGCTACCTCTCTGCGGCTGCATCTGGCACATTCTGGCCTGCAAGCACATGGTCAACTGGTTATGACTACAACTACACAGGTACTGAACTTCCAAACGGTACATACAGTGCAAGCGGCTTCTACGTTCCTAACTGTATGGTGGGTGCTTCTGTAGCATTCAAGGCCGGTCGTTATCCTGTAACGACTTACGGTCTTGTAGGTGACGGTGAGGACATGAAGATTGGTATCACTTCTGATGGTAGCGACGTTCACTGGTTCCTCTTCTCTGGCTTCAAGTTGACATACATGGGTAAGGACGCAACTGCTATCGCTGCCGTTCTTCCAACTTACGTAAGCAACTTGCAGGATTACCTCGATGCTCATTCTACTGACATGACTTCTCCTGTTCTGACTGCTGCTCAGAAGATTGCTGACGATGCTGCTGCCATGAAGGCAAGCGACCCTGCAGAAGATCTTTGGGATGCTCTCCAGAACGTGAACCAGGCTCTTGTTGATGCACAGGCAAACGTTGAGGCTGTTACTGCTCTCAACACTGCTAAGGACAAGTTGGATGAGACTATCAACGCATACGAAGAGCAGGCTACAGAAGAGGCTAAGCAGCAGTATTACGCTGTGGTAGAAAAGGCTGATGACTACGAAGGTCTCGCTACAGACGAAGTGAATGCCCTTGTAGAAGAAATCAATGTCGTCATCGCTGCTCTGAAGGTTCCAGACTTCTCTGATGCTTCTGACGAGAACCCGATCAACTTCACAGGTCTGATCTACAACCCATCATACGAGGATGCAACTTGTGATGGTTGGGAAGGCAGCACGAAGTCTCTCTCTGGTCTCAACCGTACAGACATGGTAGAGTACTGGCACGCTTCATTCGACCACTACCAGACTATCTACAACCTGCCTGCAGGTACTTACGAACTGACAGTGAATGGTTACAACCGTTATGCTGACAATGCAACGACTGACTACGGCGTGTTGACTGCCGGCACTAAGGATGAAACCCAGACTGCAGTGGTTTACGTAACAATCGGCGAGAACACGAAGGAAGTTCCATTCCGTCTCATCTCTGAGGGTGCTCGTACAGCAACAGATGTTGTAAGTTCAAGTTATTCTACTATCGAGACGGACGAAGGTGATGTTTACACTCCAAACAACATGCAGGCTGCTGGTGCTTGCTTCGAGGAGACAGACGAAGACGGCAATCCTCTCAGCGACGAGCAGAACTATGTGAACAGAATCATCTTCACCCTCAGCGAGGCTGGTGACATCACGATTGGCTGTAAGAATTCTGTAAGCGACTCTTGGTGTATCTGGGATAACTGGACACTGACTTACTACGGGCCAAACAGCAACCGCGACACAGCAGTTAAGTCTATCGCTACTGCTACCGCTGCTCCTGCCGCTATCTACACTATCACAGGTGCTAAGGTTGCTACGCTGCAGAAGGGTATCAACATCGTTCGTCTGAGCGACGGCACAGTGAAGAAGGTGCTCGTGAAGTAAACATTCTGACGATTCATCATACGAGTGGCGGCTCTGCAAAGGGTCGCCACTTTTTTTGTCTTTTTATTTTGCGGGATTGGAGAAATGTTGTAACTTTGCGGTTGGAACAGGAGAATTGTGATGAATTGCTGCGATGCGTAACATCCCCAACAAAATGAATGAGCAGACAATGGAAACAAAGCAAGATGTGGCATATTTCATGGCTTTCTGTATTGAACAATATAAAAATGCAAAAGGACTGACAGGAGAGCAAGCCGCACAAACGCTTGACAAATATGGTGTGCTTGAATACTTGGAAGAGTTTTATGACGTGCTGCACACACAAAGCCACCAGTGGATTCTCGAAGATATTGATGAATTTATCAACATCAGAAAGAAGGAGGATGCGAGATGAATCTATATCACGGTAGTATTGTACAGGTAACAAAACCTGAAATCAGAAAGCCACAAAGGACACTGGACTATGGCAAGGGCTTTTACGCAACGACATCATACTCGCAAGCAGAGAGGTGGGTGCATCGCAGAATGAGAGAAAACAAAGTGAATGTTGGGTATATCAATATCTATGAATTTGACCCAAAATCCATGCAGAACTATAAAACGCTCTCGTTCTCGACGCCGACAGAAGAATGGGTGGACTTTGTCATGGCAAATCGTATGCAGGAAAATTACAACCATGATTATGACATTGTGTACGGGCCTGTTGCCAACGACCATGTTTATACGGCTTTTGCTTTGTATGAAGGGCATATCATCAGTAAACAGGCTCTGATTGCGGAGTTACGTGCATACACGTTGGTCGATCAATATCTTTTTCATACAGAGCGGTCTCTGGCTTGCTTGACTTATACTGAAGCAAAAGAAATAATAAGATGATGACTGGAGAAATCAATCAACAGAATTTGTACTTGCTGCTGCCTTCGAAAGTAAGTTGTCTGGCTGGCTTGATTCAGAAACACAATCATGTGAATCTGGTCGATGCTATTAAAAGCATCTATGCTTCCAACACCTACAAGAGATTAGAGGATGAAGAATCCAAGATGTGGCATCTGGGACCAGTTGCTCTCTATCAGGATTTTTCAAGCGAGGTGAGTGCTCTTTTGCCGATTACTGATGAGGACGTGAGACTTTCCGATGATTAACTGACACGAGTGGCGGCTCTGCAAAGGGTCGCCACTTTTTTGTCTTTTTATTTTGTGGGATTGGAGAAATGTTGTAACTTTGCGGTTGGAAATCAGAACTTTTGTTCATCATGAAAGAACTTTTATTGGACTCTATCTTAGAAGGTATGCCAGGGATTACGGCTGTGGAAGGGGCAAATCTGTTGGAAAATTGCGTTTACCTCCTTCATGAAAAAGGGCATGTTTCTCCGACAGACATGGAAGTATCTGGGATGGAGAATCTCATGCTGCCTGTTGTGTGGAGAGACACCTATGATGAGCAGATGGAACGGACGTATGCAGACCGTCAATCGGCAACGGAACGTGCCGCGATATGTATAAGTGCCTTGTTGGCTACTGCAATGACGGAATACACCATTGTGGAACGTTCGCGTAGAGGCACAGGTTTTGACTACTTTTTGGGGAACAAGGAAGACATGTTCTTTATGCCAAAAGCGAGATTGGAAGTTTCTGGCATTGAAGAAGAAAAAAGCGGCAACACTTTATTACAGCGATATAGAATGAAGTTGAAACAGGTGGAACGGTCTGACTATTTGAAACTACCTGTATATATTGCAGTCGTGGAGTTTGACACTCCCAAATCCATATTTGACAGAAAGGAGACAATATGAGTGAACTTCTTGACATGCACCACGAGGCGATGGAATTAGCCTTTTGTGGTGACAAAGCAGAAAAAGAGGGCGACGTTGAAATGGCAAAGAACTATTTCGACAAGGCCTTCGAGAAAGAACGAGAGGCTGCCTTCTTGGCAGAATCGTTGGGTAACCCCGAGCCAGGATTGTCTATTCTGTTTCGCAGTGCGGCAAGTTTGGGGGTACAATGCGGACGATTGCGTGATACGGAACGCCTGATAGCCCATATTTTAAGTGGTGAACCTGATGATTCTGTGGCAAGTGACATGCGTGAATTGTTACAGCAAATCTATTCTCTTCGTGAGGTTGATGACAAGTCTGAGGAAGCATTCCGTTTGCTTGTCCCCAAAGAGGAAACATCACTCTTCAAGACGCTTGTTGGCAAAATGGGGTGGCCTTTCTCGTCAATTTCCAGAATTGGCCGTGTAGCGGTATTATGAAGAAGGTGCTCGTGAAGTAAACATTCTGACGATTCATCATACGAGTGGCGGCTCTGCAAAGGGTCGCCACTTTTTTTGTCTTTTTATTTTGCGGGATTGGAGAAATGTTGTAACTTTGCGGTTGGAACAGGAGAATTGTGATGAATTGCTGCGATGCGTAACATCCCCAACAAAATGAATGAGCAGACAATGGAAACAAAGCAAGATGTGGCATATTTCATGGCTTTCTGTATTGAACAATATAAAAATGCAAAAGGACTGACAGGAGAGCAAGCCGCACAAACGCTTGACAAATATGGTGTGCTTGAATACTTGGAAGAGTTTTATGACGTGCTGCACACACAAAGCCACCAGTGGATTCTCGAAGATATTGATGAATTTATCAACATCAGAAAGAAGGAGGATGCGAGATGAATCTATATCACGGTAGTATTGTACAGGTAACAAAACCTGAAATCAGAAAGCCACAAAGGACACTGGACTATGGCAAGGGCTTTTACGCAACGACATCATACTCGCAAGCAGAGAGGTGGGTGCATCGCAGAATGAGAGAAAACAAAGTGAATGTTGGGTATATCAATATCTATGAATTTGACCCAAAATCCATGCAGAACTATAAAACGCTCTCGTTCTCGACGCCGACAGAAGAATGGGTGGACTTTGTCATGGCAAATCGTATGCAGGAAAATTACAACCATGATTATGACATTGTGTACGGGCCTGTTGCCAACGACCATGTTTATACGGCTTTTGCTTTGTATGAAGGGCATATCATCAGTAAACAGGCTCTGATTGCGGAGTTACGTGCATACACGTTGGTCGATCAATATCTTTTTCATACAGAGCGGTCTCTGGCTTGCTTGACTTATACTGAAGCAAAAGAAATAATAAGATGATGACTGGAGAAATCAATCAACAGAATTTGTACTTGCTGCTGCCTTCGAAAGTAAGTTGTCTGGCTGGCTTGATTCAGAAACACAATCATGTGAATCTGGTCGATGCTATTAAAAGCATCTATGCTTCCAACACCTACAAGAGATTAGAGGATGAAGAATCCAAGATGTGGCATCTGGGACCAGTTGCTCTCTATCAGGATTTTTCAAGCGAGGTGAGTGCTCTTTTGCCGATTACTGATGAGGACGTGAGACTTTCCGATGATTAACTGACACGAGTGGCGGCTCTGCAAAGGGTCGCCACTTTTTTGTCTTTTTATTTTGTGGGATTGGAGAAATGTTGTAACTTTGCGAAAAAAATAGACTGACACATGAAATTGCAAGCATCGCAACCTGTTGCCAATAATTATTGGAACATCATTAAGCATCTCAACAAAGACGTGAAACTGGAACTGATTGTTTTGCTTACACAATCGCTCCAGCATCCACAGAAACAAACGGTTTCTGCCCACGACTTTTATGGGATATGGGGAGATGATGGTATGTCAGACGATGATTTTGTGTCGGAACTGAAAAAAGCACGGCGGTTTAAGAATGAACTGATAGAAATTTGACAGACAATGAAATATCTGCTCGACACAAATATCTGTGCTTTCTTCCTGCGTGGAAAGTTTGACATTGACCAAGAAATAGACAAGGTCGGATGGAAGAATTGTTACATATCGGAAATTACGGTTTTGGAACTAAAATATGGGGTGGAGTTGTCGAAACAAAAGGATGGGATAAACCGTGAACCTCAACTTGAGCAATTTTTGTCAAATATCAATATTGTGCCCATCACAGGGGCTCTCTCCTTGGCCGCACAAGAGAAAATCCGTTTGCGTTTGGCTGGCACTCCTGCTGATGACGATTTTGATTTGCTGATTGGTTGTACTTCGGTCGCTCATCGCATGACAATGGTGACGGATAATACGAAGGATTTTAAGAATTTCAATGGGATTATTCTTACCAATTGGGTGAAACGTCCATGATTGAAGAATACGAGTGGCGGCTCTGCAAAGGGTCGCCACT